>NZ_VOXW01000027.1:0-29661 GCF_013420555.1 Acinetobacter sp. Q85-2 | reverse complement strand
ATAATTCAAGTGAATTTGTTTGAAAGAAGAACTTTAAAAGCTTTATTTTCACCCGATAAAATACCCATAAAACAAGAGGAAGCTCAAATGAGCTTCCTCTTGTGAAAAATTGTGGGACAGCAATGCTCAAATGAGTCCTTTTTATTTGAGCAAAAGCCCTAAAATTCCTGCCTTTTTATTCAGCTCTGCTTAAGAGTTATACTGCACAATAAATAACTTTATTATTTTATTGATATGCAAAACAATCTTCCCGGCAGCAGCAATTTAAAATTTAAAGCATTGTGTATAACTTTGAATTTCTCTATGCTGGTTTGCACAGGCGTTTAGCTGTTTTAAGCAGCTTCAACGCTGGGGTTTGGTCTTATGGGGTGAGGAAATCCTGTTGTATACACAGCGCAGACAACCGGTGTGGTTCAGCTATCTGATGGCATTTGTCATGGGATGGAGCAGTCTTGTGCTGGCGGTTGTACAACCAGCGCATGCGGCCATGCAACTGTCCAACTCTGCCGCGATCACCAGTGCGAAATCATCCCTTTCATCACCTACACCTTGTCATGCTGAAAAGGCAGATTCTCCTGTAGAACAACATCACCCAAGCCATCATAGCACCAGTCCATCTGCACAGTTACCCGACTGCGAGCAGGTACATCATCCAGAGCAGCATTTAAACTGTCAGGATTGTCCACCCCTACATTGCCAGCCGGGTCTGAGCTATCTCAAGATTGCGCTCCCTGTGCTGGAACAGGCAAGCCCGACCTTTGAGTCTGAGCCGCACTTTCATCTCTATCATGCCCAGCATTTACCCGGCTACTGGCAGGAAATCCTGCGTCCACCGAAAACCTTATCCTGACTTTAAAAACTTTTCTTTTTTTATTGTTTTAAGGATAAATCATGTCAATTCAATTGCGTCAGGCCATCGTGCTTGGCTTATGTCTGTGCGCATCGTCCTGGGCGATGGCCGCAGTCCGGGAATATCATCTGTATATTGATGAGCAGCCGGTCAAGCTGACCGGAAAAACTGTCAAAAAAATAAGTGTGAATGGCCAATTCACAGCCCCCTTGCTTGAATTTGAGGAAGGTGATGAAGCGGTGATTCATGTGCATAACCAGCTTCAAAATCGCGATTCTTCCATTCACTGGCATGGTCTGTTATTACCGGGTGTAATGGATGGCGTGCCGGGCTTTAACGGCTTTCAGGGCATTGCGCCGAAGGGACATTTTACTTATCGCTTTCAGCTACGGCAGCAGGGCACCTACTGGTATCACGCCCATTCCAAAGGTCAGGAGCAGGATGGGCTATATGGCCCGCTAGTCATTTATCCCAAAGGCAAACAGCCTGTGGCTGCGCATGAGCAGGCCGAGCGGGATTATGTGGTGATGCTGTCCGATTTTCACGCATCTTCCAGCGACACGATTTTAAATAATCTGAAAAAGTCGGCCGAGTATTATCAGAACCAGCGTGAAACCCTGGCCGATGTGTTGCAGCAGGTGAAACAGCAGGGCCTGAAACAGACCTGGCAGCAACGTTCCATGTGGAACCAGATGCGTATGCTCAGAACCGATTTGTCGGATGTCACCGGTTATCAGTTTTTAATCAATGGCAAAACGCCGGAACAGGCCTGGACCGGACTGTTTCGACCAAATGAAAAAGTACGTTTACGTTTTATTAATGCCTCGGCCATGTCGTTTTTTGATGTGCGCATTCCGCAGCTCAAAATGACCGTCATCAGCGCTGATGGCCAGCCGGTCCAGCCGGTGCCTGTAGATGAGTTCCGAATCGGGACGGCTGAAACCTATGATGTACTGGTGGAACCAAAAGCCGGTCATTACCAGATTGAAGCAGAATCAATTGACCGTTCAGGCTTTGCCATTGGTAGTTTATTGCAACAGGGCATGCAACCACCGCCACTGCACATGCCAACCGCACGACCACGTGCGGTATTGACCATGGAAGATATGGGACATGCTGCTCATGGTGCAGAAAGTACTGCGCCACATGCGGTACATAGTGCGTCATCCACATCTTCGACCCTGCAGCATCCATCGATGACGCATGTTGCCATTAAAGAGACTGAATCTTTAACGGTAGCCGAAGATCATCCTGCAGTGCATTCATCGCATGCAACGCAGGCGCAGTCAAAATCTTCGGCCAGTTCGGTCCCTCAAGGTTGGGCCAATGCCTCAACACCCGCCGGACATAAAGCACTTCGCTATGCGGACTTAAAAGCCTTAAAGCCGCAGCCGGATACGCGCGCGCCGGTGCAAGAGCTGGTGATTCGTTTGGGCGGCACGATGGAACGTTATATCTGGACCATCAATGGCAAGAAATTTAGCGAGGCTGAACCGTTGCAGGTGGCCTATGGCGAACGGATTCGGCTGAAATTTATCAATGACAGCATGATGGCGCATCCGATGCATTTGCATGGCATGTTTATGCAGCTGGAAAATGGCCAGGCCGCTGCCGACCTGCCAAATAAACATACCCTGATTGTACCGCCTGGAAAAACCGTGAGCGCGTTATTGACCGCCGATGAGCTGGGGGAATGGGCAATCCATTGTCATCTGCTGTATCACATGAGTTCGGGCATGATGAATAAGTTAGTGGTGGCACAGGTGATGCCAGAGCAGACACAATTATTACCTGCAGCTCCATCTGCGCTGCCTGCTGCTGTTCAGTCTTCAGGAGACGCACATGCACATCACTAATTTTGCCCGTTTCAATCTGCTGGGAGCCATGCTGTTTGCGACACCGATGTTATCGGCGCAGACACAGCACCCATCTTCTCACGCTGCAGAACATGAAGTTGTACCGCAGACGTCAGTAAAATCTGTCGATATGCATGCACAACACGAGCAGATGATGCAGGCTGAACATCAGCAACATCAGCAACATCAGCAACATCAGCAACATCAGCAACATCAGCAACATCAGCAACATCAGCAACATCAGCAACATCAGCAACATCAGCAACATCAGCAACATCAGCTCATGAGCATGCCTCATCTGGTGGAGAAGGCTGCAACGGCAACAACGCATGATCACCGGCAGGAGCATGGCGGGCAGTGGTATCAGTCCAGTATGCTGGAATCAAAATGGATGCAGCATGCGGGTGGACGCGGAGTGTGGCAGTCCGAGCTGGAAAGCCGGGTCGGAACGGATGAACACAAGCTGTTTTTCAAACTGCATACCCAGCAGGCCGAGTCGCAACAAGCTGAATATGAGGCACAGGTTTTATATAGCCGGATGATTTCTGATTTTTGGGATATCCAGGCTGGTGTGGCCTATCAGGAGGATCAGACTTCGGCACAGCAATGGCGTGGTGTGGTTGGCCTGCATGGGCTAGCGCCGTATTTCTTTGAAACCGAGGCCTATCTGTCCCTTGCCGAAGATCAGCAGGTGCAGCTGAGTCTGGATACTGAGCGGGATTTTTTGCTGACCCAGAAACTGATTCTGGCGCCTTATTTGCAGGCCAAGCTGGTACTTTCAGATGAATCGGAACAGGCGCAGAAAACTGGTTTAAACCAGCTGCAGACCGGGCTTCAGATGCGTTATGAAATCAGCAAAAAAGTCATGCCGTTTGTAGATGTGGCCTATGGCTATCATAAAGGGCTGGCCCAGACAGCTGAGCAGGATGCGACGGAGTCGGAACAGGGCTGGCAATATGGTGCCGGATTACGGTTGAAGTTTTAAAGCATTTATCCATACACTGGATGGGCTTTGGTTCATCCTTTTGCTTGCTGGAGAAACGACGTATGCCCCAGCAAGCAATTTATTCACTCAAGTGAAAAAGTTTGAATCGCATTATCTGGGTTGTGATTTTCAGTCCCTCTTGAGCTGAAGCTTATTCCCCTCCAACGGTGTTCTACTGGCAGGCGGTGGATTTTTGCTATACTGATACCGTAATTCTGGAGGAACGACCTCCCTTAAAGGCGCTGTCTTTAAGAAAAATCGTCAGGACGGCCTGACCCTATCTGAATAATGGAGGAGGGCGTCATGGCCTGGATCGTATTAATTTTTGCCGGTATTTTTGAAATTGTCTGGGCTTATTTTATGAAGCTTTCAGACGGTTTTACCAAACTTACCCCGAGCATTCTGACCATTTTCTTTATGGTGCTCAGTTTTGGCCTGCTGGCCTATGCCATGCGTAGTTTGCCGCTGGGCACGGCCTATACCATCTGGACCGGAATTGGTGCGGTCGGTTCTTTTCTGGTGGGTATTTTTGTACTGGGCGAGCCGGCATCGGCCATGCGTATGCTGGCGGCAGTGTTAATTATTTCCGGTCTTGTGCTGATGAAACTTTCATCGGCATAATCAAGCTAGACTAAAACTGAACAGGAGAAGGAGATGAAACTTGCATTTATGTATATGCCTTCTCCGGTCGGGCGTTTAAAACTGGTGGCTACAGACAGCGCGCTGGTCGCTGTGATCTGGGACAATGAAAATCCCAAACGGGTCCGGCAGGCCGAGCTGGTAGAGCAGTTGGATCATCCGATTTTACTCGACGCACAACAACAGCTGAATGAATATTTTCAGGGCCAGCGCCAGACTTTTGAACTGCCTTTAGATTTTGAAGGCACAGAGTTTCAGAAAAAAGTCTGGCAGGCGTTGCTGAATATTCCTTTTGGCGAAACCCGAAGCTACCGGCAAATCGCCGAGCAGGTCGGCAGTCCCAAAGCGGTACGGGCCGTCGGTGCGGCCAATGGCCAAAATCCAATTTCAATTATTGCACCCTGTCATCGGGTGATTGGCAGCGGCGGTAAACTGGTTGGCTTTGCCGGCGGATTAGACAATAAAGAGATTCTGTTAAAACTGGAACAACAACAAAAATAAATATAGATATTTTATGGTGTTGCATCGCTTAGTGCAGGCCAATAAACAGCTTAAATCAGTAAGCATCCGTTGATTAAAAAAATAGATCACTATCCAGATTGAACATCTTCAGGTAGATGGGATCTTTCTGTATCCACCTGATAATGAAGATTAAACCAGCATTATCATTCCTGAATGGAACGCCGTTTTATGTTAGATTTGGGCCAAGATCATCACTATTAAAATAAAACCGCAATGCATGATGTAAATATTTTGCGTATGTTGATTTCACAGCTGTGGTGGCTGTTGCTGATTCTGCTGGGCTTGAGCCTGCTGCGGGTGTTTCTGCCGGATTTAAAAGGCAAAATTGGGGAGTGGGCTGTTCTGCGACAGGCCAAGCAACATCTGGATGAGCGTTATATTTTACTTAATGATTTGACCTTGCCCGATCAGGATGGTGGCACCACACAAATTGATCATGTGCTATTAAGTCCTTTTGGCGTCTTTGTGATAGAAAGCAAAAACTATAAGGGCTGGATTTTTGGCAGTGCGCGGCAAAAAATGTGGACCCAGAAAATTTATAAAAAGAGTTATAAATTCCAGAATCCCTTGCATCAGAATTACAAACATACTCAGGTGTTGAGTCATTTGCTGGCTGATCTGCTGGAGCCGGAACATTTACATTCAATAGTGGTATTTATGCCGGGCTGCGAATTTAAAACAGAGATGCCAAAGCAGGTATTTCAAGGGACAGGCTGGGTAAATTACGTACAGGAGTTCCAGACCGAAGTCATCTCCGCCATGCGCTTAAAACGTTTGCAATTACGACTGGAAAAAGAAGTACTGGACCCGTCCTGGCAAACCCGGCGCGCGCATGTGGCGCAGCTTAAATCCAGACATCATCAAGACTGAACCCAAGTATCGTGTTGAGCTGAGTCGTCTACGCTTACCAAACTCTCCTGAACTGTTGAATAAGCACTATATTTTTCTGGCTCTCAGCTTGCTAGATTGGTGGATATTAGCCAATTTTTGCCAGATGTTCAGGCCGGAACAGGAGCGTTCACGATGTCAGAGCCGTATCTACCGTATACCCCGCAGGTTGAACAGGAACAGCCGAATGAAAGCCGCTTGATTGAAGATATTATCGAGCATATGGCCCAAGCCCGACAACAGGTGTTTGACAAGCATCGCCATGCAGTCCGCGATGCGCATGCCAAATCACATGCATTTCTGAAAGGTATTTTGACCGTGCCGGTGTTGCCGCCGCATTTGGCGCAGGGAATTTTTGCCGAGCCAGGACATTATGATGTGATGGTGCGTTTATCGGCTGCGCCGGGAGATTTACGCAGTGACCAGGTGCCAGTACCGCATGGCTTTGCCTTAAAAATCCTGAATGTGCCGGGCGCACGCTTACTGGCCGATGATCCGAGTGATGGTAAAAACCAGGATATTCTGATGGTGAATATTCCGGTGCTGGCCTTTGGCACGCTGCGTAAATACCAGCAGATGCTGCCCCTGGTGACACGCGCGGAACAGGCGCCCGATCCGATGTTAAAAGGCATGCGCAGTATGGCGCGCAGTTTAAATACACTGGTGGATAAAGCCGGTTTAGAAGTACCGGTAACTTTAAAAGGCTGGGCGCGCAGTCAGAACCATATTCTCGGTGAAACCTATCACACCATGGCTGCACTGCGTTATGGCGACTATATGGCAAAACTCAGTGTGACGCCGGAATCGACTTCGGTACGCCAGCTGACCAATATCCCGATGCAGATTAGTCATGACTCCAGCATCCGGGATCTGGTCCGCGATTTCTTTAAGCACCATAGCGCCGATTATGTATTGCGTGCGCAATTGTGTACCAGTCTGGAACGGATGCCCATTGAAGATGCCTCGGTGTTATGGCCGGAAGAAGAATCTGCGCATCAGACCATTGGTACCTTACATTTTCCCAAACAGGACAGCTATAGTCCGGAGCGGCGGGTTTATGCCGATGATGTGTTGTCGTTTAACCCGTGGCATGGCGTGCAGGCGCATCAACCTTTGGGTTCGATTATGCGGGTACGTAAACAGGCTTATGAACGTTCCGCCTCGTTCCGGCACCGGATGAATACCCAGCCGCGAGCCGAACCGCAGCAGCTGGATGATATGCCGGATTAAAGGGCTTCAGATTCAGGTCGAAAAAATACCTGCCATGGGGCAGGTATTTTTTATAGCAGGTATTTTTTATATTAAGGATTAAAAGCGTTTTGGAATCTTCTGACCATTCGGTACCGGACTTTCTGCCTGTTTTAGTACCCCAAACAGCCAGGTTTCAGCATAATTCACAGCGGCTTGCAGTTCATCACCTAGTGCTAAACGGCCGGCAATAAAGCTGGCCAGCGAGCAGCCCGAACCGTGGTATTCGCCTTCTAAACGCGGGCAACGGGTTTCTGAAATCAGTTCACCATCTATATATAAAGCATTGCGGATGTGATCCGGGGTATCTTCATGGCCGCCTTTAACCAAAACCGCCTTGGCACCCATCGCAAACAGTTTCTGGGTGGCCAGTTCCAGATCATCTTCACCGGTCAGGGCACGCAGTTCTACCGTATTCGGGGTCAGTAAGGTTGCCAGTGGAATCAGCTCGACAAAGGCCTTGACCAAAGTCGCCTGATCACCCAGAGAGCCACCGCTGTTGGCGACCAGAACCGGGTCCAGCACATAGTAATAGTCCGGATGTTCTCTCAAGAAATCTGCCAGCGCTGCAATATTGTCGGTGGTGCCGAGCATTCCCGATTTAACACAGCGAATTGGCAGATCGTTCACCACGGCATTGGCCTGGGCCAGTAGCAATGCTTTGGAAGTGGCTTCAAAGCCAAACACCTGCTGCGAGTTTTGCACCGTGAGGGCGGTACAGGCAATGGCCGCATGTGCGCCACTTTGACCAATCGCTTCAATATCAGCCTGTAAGCCCGCGCCCCCAGAGGGATCTAAACCAGAAAAGCAAAGTACCGTTGGACGCACATCCATATCCTTCAATCATGAATTTACGTTAGTATAGGCAACTTTGAATCAAGTCTCGAGTGTATTTCACGGTCGAAGGGGGAGAAAAATTCATGATTAAACATCTGCTGATTGATTTGGATGGCACCCTGACCGATCCAAAAGTGGGTATTACCACCTCGGCGCGTTATGGACTGGCAAAAATTGGTCATCCACTACCAGAATCTGAAAATATTGACTGGATTATTGGTCCGCCACTGAAAGCTTCACTGGCAAAAATTTTACAGGTTGAACCGAATGATGTGCTGGCGGAACAGGCACTGATGGGTTATCGCGAGCGTTTTGCCGTGACCGGTTTATATGAAAATAAGGTTTATCCGACTGTGGCGGAAACCTTGCAAACCTTGAAACTCCAGGGCTATCAGCTGTTTTTAGCCACGGCCAAGCCGACCATTTATGCACGGCAGATTCTGGAGCATTTTGAGCTGGAACAGTATTTTACCGGCATTTATGGCAGCGAGCTGAATGGTGATCGGACCCATAAAGATGAATTAATTGCCTATATTCTGGAGCAGGAACAGCTGCAGGCCAGCCAATGTCTTATGGTCGGCGACCGGGAATATGATGTGCTGGGGGCGCGACATAACGGCATCGAAGCGGTCGCGGTCGAATATGGTTATGGCACGATGCAAGAGCTGGATCATGCTGCACCAAAAGCCCGTATTCAGCAGTTTTCCCAGTTGCCGAATGTGGTGGCTGACTTAAATAGTGCATTGGCATCCTGTCAGGCTTAATATAAAAAATCCATTCGGCTGATGCTGTATTCATCAGTCGGTGGATGAATTTCCCATGTGTCTGATCACATAGACGGGTCCGGGTAACTCGCTAAAACATCAGCCTTCAATATTTAAATACAGGCTTTCTTTGACTTCTTCCATTACCACATAACTGTGCGAAGAGGCTGAGGCTGGCAGTTTTTTCAGTAAATCGCCAAGTAAACGCCGGTAGGCGCTCATTTCTTTGAGCCGTGCTTTAACCAGATAATCAAACTCGCCGGAAATCAGATGACACTCGAGCACTTCCGGAATATCCACCAGATCTCGCGCCACCTGATCAAACACATCGCCCGATTTGGCCGACAGTTTAATCTCCAGAAATACCAGCAGTTTCTTGTCCACCAGTTCAGGATTCAGGCGGGCATAATAGCCCATAATAATGCCATCGCGTTCCAGCCGTTTAACCCGTTCCGAGCAGGGCGTGGTGGATAAATTGACCTTGGCCGCCAGCTCACTAATCGCAATCCGGCCATTGTTTTGCAGGATGTCCAAAATCATGCGATCAATCCGGTCTAATTTACGCATCTAAAAATTCCTTTATTCCAAAAAATATCCTGAAAAAATGGGCGGATTATCTGAAAATACCCACTAAAAATAGCAAAATTCACTATTGATCCGAAAATATACTAGTTAAATAAACTGGAATGTATTTGAGGTCAAGTCTATGCGTGTAATTGTGTTGGGAAGCGGTGTCATTGGGGTGACCAGCGCATATTATCTGGCGCAGCAGGGTGCAAGTGTGACGGTGCTGGATCGTCAAACCGGGCCGGCGGAAGAAACCAGCTTCGGGAATGCCGGACAGGTTTCACCGGGCTATTCAACGCCGTGGGCAGCGCCGGGGATTCCATTTAAAGCCGTGAAGTGGATGTTCCAGCATCATGCACCTTTGGCCGTGAATTTGGATGGCAGTATGTGGCAGTTACAGTGGATGGCGCAAATGCTGAAAAACTGTAATGCACAGCACTATGCTATTAATAAAGAGCGGATGGTGCGGGTAGCCGAATATAGCCGCGATTGCCTGAGACAGTTACGCCAAGACACCGGAATCAGCTATGAAAACCGCTCTAAAGGCACGCTGCAGCTGTTCCGTAAAGATACCCAGCTCGATGCCGTACAGCGTGACATTGAAGTATTAAAAGAAAGCGGTGTGGAATATGAGCTGTTAGACCGTGATGGTCTGGCACGGGTTGAACCGGCTTTGGCTGCGGCCAAGGACAAAGTGGTTGGTGGTTTGCACTTGCCTAATGATGAAACCGGCGACTGCTATCTGTTTACCAATGCGCTGGCCAAACTGGCACAGGAGATGGGTGTTGATTTCCAGTTTAACCAGAATGTAGAAAAACTGCTGGTTGAAGGCGACGAGATTAAAGGCGTGCTGGTCAATGGCAAAGTGCTGACCGCAGACCGTTATGTGCTGGCCTTTGGCAGTTATTCACGTGAATTCCTGAAACCGCTGCATCTGGACCTGCCGGTCTATCCGGTGAAAGGTTATTCGCTGACTGTGCCAATTGTCGATCCGGCCATGGCGCCACAATCAACAGTTCTGGATGAAACTTACAAGATTGCCATTACCCGTTTTGACCAGCGGATTCGTGTCGGTGGTATGGCTGAATTAAGCGGCTTTAACCTCGGTCTGAATCAGGATCGTCGTGCCACGCTGGAAATGGTCACCAAAGATTTATTCCCGGGTGGTGATTTACCGCAGGCCAGCTTCTGGACCGGTTTACGTCCAATGACGCCAGACAGCACCCCGATTATTGGTGGCACCCGCTATAAAAACCTGTTCCTGAATACCGGTCACGGGACTTTAGGCTGGACCATGGCCTGTGGTTCGGGCAAGTTAATCAGTGATCTGGTGATGCAGCAGCAACCGGAAATTAGCACTGAAGGCTTATCGTTACAGCGTTACGCTGCTTAAGGTATTGATTCAAGGAAGAACGATGTCCAGACCAATTCAGGCGGTGGTGCATCTCGATGCACTGCGCCATAACCTGCAGATTGCCCGGCAGTATGCCGGGGACAGCCAAGTTTATGCCGTGGTCAAGGCCAATGCCTATGGTCATGGCATCGAGCGGGTCTATCCGGCTTTTCAGTCCGCCGATGGCTTTGCTTTGCTAGATCTGGCCGAGGCGCTGAGATTACGCCAGCTGGGCTGGCAGGGCGATATTCTGTTGCTGGAAGGTATTTTCTGTCTGGAAGATTTATTTGTCTGTCAGCAACATTGCTTGAGCTTTAGCATTCACAGCGCCCATCAAATTGACTGGTTACAGCAGTTCCAGCGCCAGCATCCGGAAGCACGTTTTCATGTCTATCTGAAAATGAACAGTGGCATGAACCGTCTGGGTTTTGCACCCGCCACTTACCGGGACGCCTTTGCCCAGTTACAGGCACTGGAAATTGTCAGCTCTATTACCCACATGATGCATTTCTCCGATGCCGACGGCGAACGTTTTGGCGCGCCGGGCATTGACTATCAGCAGCAGTGTTTTGAACAGACCATTGCCGGCCTGCCTGGCAAGCGTTCGCTCTGTAATAGCGCGGCGCTGCTACGTCATGCGCCGGCCCTGCACAGCGATGTGATGCGTAGCGGCATCATGCTGTACGGCAGTTCTCCCGATTTTCCACAGCACACAATTCAGGACTGGAACCTGAAACCGAGCATGAGCCTGCGCAGTGAAATTATTGCTGTCCAGCAGCTGAAGGCTGGAGAAAGTATTGGCTATGGCTCCAGCTTTGTCGCCGAAAAATCCATGCGGATTGGCGTAGTGGCCTGTGGCTATGCCGATGGCTATCAGCGAATTTCTCCAAGCGGTACACCGGTACTGGTCAATTCGCAGCGCAGCCAGACGCTGGGTCGGGTCAGTATGGATATGCTGGCGGTCGATCTCAGCCATCTTCCTGACGCCGATATTGGCGCTGAAGTGGTGCTGTGGGGCTATTCCAGCAGTGGTGCCATCTTGCCGGTCGATGAGGTCAGTCAGGCAGCCGGTACCGTTGGCTATGAGCTGATGTGCGCCATCACCGCCCGGGTGCCGTTTGTGGTGCAGGCATAAAATTTTATTCAACAGGATCACAACATGAGTTCTCAAGATATTCAACGTATTCACAGCACTGAAGTGATGAGTGCGGCAACGGTATTTAATCAGGTGGTCTATCTGTCGGGTCAGATTCCGAAAACCACTGCCGGGCAGGACATCACTGCGCAAACGCAAGAAGTGCTGCAGACCATTGATACGCTGCTGGCCGAAACCAATAGCGATAAAAGCCGGATTTTATCTGCGCAACTCTTTTTAAAGAATCTGTCCGATTTCCAGACCGTGAATGCGCTCTGGATTGAATGGTTGCAGGGCCATGCCACACCGGCACGCGCCACCATTCAGGCGGAACTGGTCAACCCGGACTGGCTGATTGAAATTGCAGTGACCGCTGCACAGAAATAAGCCGTCTGGTTTGGTTTTCTCTCCCAGCCACTGACGCTGCGTACAGCCCAAGATAGGATTTGTTGGGATGTACAGGACCATCATTGCAGGATGACGTATGCACAGCCTGCGCTGATGGCAGCGTCAGGGCACAATAAGGATATTGAACATGACTTCCTCTCGTCACGATGACGTTCATTCGTCGCCACATGAATTACAACGCAAACTCTCCAACCGGCATCTGCAGTTAATTGCCATTGGCGGCGCTATTGGCACCGGACTGTTTATGGGCTCCGGCAAAACCATTGCCTTGGCTGGCCCGTCCATCCTGTTTATTTATATGATTATTGGCCTGATGTTTTTCTTCCTGATGCGCGCATTGGGTGAAATCCTGCTGTCCAATCTGCACTATAAATCCTTTATTGATATGGCGCATGAGCTGATCGGGCCGGGTGCGGGCTACTATATTGGCTGGTCCTACTGGCTGGGCTGGATTCTGGTCGGAATTGCCGATCTGGCAGCCATCATCAATTATCTCGGTTTCTGGCTGCCACCAGATACCACGTTTACTCCCATGGGGCAGGCGCTGATCAGTGTTGGTTGTGTGCTGTTTGTACTGGGACTGAATTTACTGACGGTCAAGCTGTTTGGTGAAATCGAGTTCTGGTTTGCCCTGATCAAGATTCTGGCCATCTTAGGCCTGATTGGTATTGGTGGCTATATGGTCTTTAACCAGTTTGCCGCGCCAGATGGCACCACTGCCAGTTTTCAGCATGTCTGGTCACATGGTGGTATGTTTCCACAAGGCGGTAACGGTTTTCTGGCCGGTTTCCAGATTGCGCTGTTTGCCTTTGTCGGGGTGGAGCTGCTGGGCACCATGGCGGCTGAAACCAAAGATCCGGAAAAGAATTTACCCAAAGCAGTCAATGCAATTCCGACCCGGATTATCCTGTTTTATGTGCTGTCTTTATTTGTGGTGATGTCGGTGACGCCGTGGAACCAGATTCCGGCAGACCGTAGTCCGTTTGTATCGTTGTTTTTACATGCCGGTATTCCCACCTCTGCGATTATTATGAATCTGGTGGTGTTATCTTCGGTGATGTCTTCCATGAACAGCGGTGTGTTTTCGACCAGCCGCATGCTGTTTGGCCTGGCGCGTGGCCGGCAGGCGCCACAGGCGTTGGCGACCTTGTCAAAACGGGCAGTACCGGCCAAAGGTCTGCTGTTCTCCTGTCTGTTTATTATGGCCGGTGCAGCCTTGCAGTATTTTGTGCCGAATACCGTTGAAGCCTTTACCTTGGCCAGCTCGCTGTGCGTGATTCTGTTTATTAGCATCTGGGGCATTATTATGGTGTGTTACCTGCGCTATCGTAAACTGCAGCCGCAGTTACACGCTGCTTCACGCTTTAAAATGCCGGGCGGGGTGCTGATGAGCTATGTGGTGTTGGCCTTCCTGCTGTTTGCACTGGTGATTCTCAGTCTGGAGCCGGATACGCTGAAAGCACTGCTGGTCAGTCCGTTGTGGCTGGTGATTTTAACCGTGACTTACTATGGTCTATATAAACCGCGGCTGCGTAAATACCAGCAATATGCCCAGACCGAGCAATATGCCAAGTCAGAAACCCTTCGCTAGCCCACAAAAAAGCCTCGTATCAAACGAGGCTTTTTTTATCTGTTCTTCGATGGAGCTAGAACACAGGTTTCACCACCACCAGAATCACAATTGCAAATAACAGCACTGTCGGCATTTCATTGAAAAAGCGCCAGAACTTGTGTGACTTGTAATGGGCATTGCCAATCAGTTTCAGACGGTAATAACCGCAAACCAGATGGTAAATCACCAATAATCCGACCAGTGCCACTTTCAGGTAAAACCACAAGGCATCGTGGTAGTTCCGGGTGGCATCACCCCAATCTACCAGAAAGTGGGCGGTAATTAGGGTGGCAATCATGGAAGGCCACATAATTCCGCGGTACAACTTGCGTTCCATGACTTCAAAACGCTGATGACTGACCGCATCTTCACTCATGGCATGGTAAACATATAACCGTGGCAGATAGAACAGTGCAGCGAACCAGCACACCACGGCAATAATATGTAATGCTTTTATCCATAAAAAAGCATCAGAAGGTGCATCCATCGAAAATCCTATTTAGGGATTATGCATCCCATTTCTTGAAAATCAGACAAGCGTTTACGCCGCCAAAACCAAAACTGTTACTCATCACAGTATTCAATTTTGCGTCACGTTTTTCAAGTACGATATCAAAGCCTTTCGCGCCTTCATCCAGCTCGGTCACGTTGATGTTTGGCGCAATAAAGTCGTTTTGCATCATCAGGACAGAGTAGATCGCTTCCTGTACACCGGCAGCACCCAGGCTGTGACCGGTCATAGATTTGGTCGAGCTCAGGGCTGGTACCTGGCCTTCACCAAAGGCACGTTCCATGGCTTTCAGTTCAGTCACGTCACCTGCAGGGGTAGATGTACCGTGTGTGTTCACATAGTCAATCGATTCAACACCATGCTGTTTGGCTTCATCCAGCGCCATCAGGATACAGCGTGTTGCACCTTCACCGCTTGGCGCAACCATGTCAGCACCATCCGAGTTGGCTGCATACGCGACCACTTCTGCCAGAATGTTGGCACCACGTGCTTGTGCATGTTCCAGCGATTCCAGTACCAGGAAGCCACCGCCGCCGGCAATCACGAAACCATCACGGTCTGCTGAATATGGACGAGAAGCAGTTTCTGGGGTGTCATTGTATTTGGCACACAGCGCACCCATCGCATCAAACAGCAGGCTTTGTGACCAGTGATCTTCTTCACCACCGCCAGCCAGCATAAGATCCTGTTTACCCAGTTGAATCAGGTTGTAGGCATAACCAATCGCATCGGCAGAAGTTGCACATGCGCTGGTAATCGAGTGCGCAACGCCTTGCAGTTTAAAGGCAACGCCCAGGTTGGCCGTAATGGTGTTTGACATGTTACGTGGTACAAAGAATGGGCCAATTTTACGCGCGCCTTTTTCTTCCAGTAATTCCACCATTTCAACCACAGATGCAGTCGAGTTGCCGCCTGAACCACCGGCAATACCGTAACGCGGGTTACCAGCTAAATCTTCAACTTTCAGGCCGGCATGTTCAATGGCTGCTGCCGCTGCGTTATAGGCATACATTGCACACACGCCCATGAAGCGTTTTAAACGACGGTCGATATTGTCAAAATTCTGTTCTGCAGCTGCACTGACATGGCTCTTAAAATTCAGTTCAGCATAAGTCTGGTTAAAACGTGTGCCTGAAATACCATTTTGCAAAGAGTGGGTTACATCTTCTAATGTATTACCAATGCACGAATTAATGCCCATGCCAGTGATTACAACACGTTTCATCTACAGTTCCCTTATGGTGATATTATCGGGTCCAACCCTGGAGACTGTCGGCGCAAATGCCGGTGTCCAGTGCATTTCCCAAGTTTTTCAATTGGATTCATAATAACAGAAAGAATTTTGAATTCTTATGGCAAATCCTATGTCTCTTTGGGAATGACCAGATTTGGGGAGCAGACTACGTGAACATAACCAAAAGAAACACAATAAGGTTGAGATAAACGCAGACTATACCTAGTATTTAGCAATAAATCTTAAGAAAGAAAATGAGGAGCAAGAATGACAGATTCTAATAATAAGCAATCAGGCGGATTCCTCTCGAGTGCGTTTGGAGTGGCTAAAAAGCTCAGTCATACCGGCATTGACCTGGTTCAGCATGTGGCGCCCGGTTCGACCAGTAAAGAAGAGGCGGGTAGCAGTCAGGGGCGGGTGGTGGAAGGCAGTGCCAGCCCGGTATTCGGCCGCCATTCATCGCGTTATGACAATCCGCAGCAGGTACTGAAGGCACACTTGCCACAGGTTTCACGTCAATTGCTAGGTCGTCATTATAATAAGGTCAATAATCTTGCCCATTTTGTGGCGCCTCAGTTTTCCGATAAGGTGTCGGATTACTTCTTTCACCAGCTAAATACCTTTACCTCCAATATCAGTTCGGTCGATGCAGTTCTAGATGAAGCCGGGGTGCGTGATCTAGAAGAACTGACCCAGGATGTGAACCGTTCCAAACGCATCAGCCAGGCGCTGGCAGAGCAGAATAAATGGCTGGCCTCAATTCAGGGCGCAATTACCGGGGCTACCGGCGTGATTGGAACCGCGGTAGATGTGCCGGTTTCGATGATCATGTCGTTACGTACCATCTATCAGGTTGGACGTTCGTATGGCTTTGAGCTGAATAAAGAAGAAGGCCAGGCCATTGTGCAATATATTTTCAAACAGGTCGATCTGGGCCTGATTGCCGAAAAGCAGGCGGTCTTGCTGGGCATTAAAAGCGTGCTGAACATGCTGCAAACCCATGATGTGCATCAGCTGCAGCAGCTGGTTGGTTCCAGCAATGACATGGAAGCGCTACGCAAATATCTGGTCAATGAGCAGGGCGAAATGAAATGGCAGTGGATGAACTCAATGCCGAAGTTCTCGCTGTTAAGCAAATTAACCCCGGTAGCGACAGCCTCGGTCAGTGCCGCCTACAGCTGGAAGCTGGTCGAGCATGTGCATCAGAAAGCGCAGGAAGTGTTCTCGCATGCCCGTGAATATCTCATTCAGCATAAAGGCAGTCAGCTGTCCCCGGTCGATGCCTATGAAAAAGCCGCAGCCTTATTGGCGCAAGCCGCACCGAAATTACTGGAACAGCCAGCTGCGGCTACACCGGCCGTCGATGAGCTGAAGCTGGATCAGGATATTGAGCTGCAGCAAAACAGCACCATCTCCAAGGTGAAAATCCAGAAAAAATCGGCAGAGGAAAAGCCGGAGTCGGAACAGATCGATCAGGATATCCAGCAGGGCCTAGAACAGCTGGCCGATAAAATGGTTGAACCGAATACTGCGGTAGAGCCGCAAAAACCGGCAATTCCACCGGAATCGATTGAGCCGGAACCTGAAGATGATGACGAGTTTGACGACACGCCACCGGCAGTGGAAGAGCCACCAGAAACGGAGGCTGAACCGCAAAAAGCGGAAGCTGAGAAGCCGGTAGTGAAGAAGGTTACAAAAAAGCAAAAAGCGCAATAAGGTCCTAATACCTTAAAAAGCAGTAAAATTAGCCTTTAATGCGGGAATGGTCAATATTTGCAGGTCTGTTGAATATTGACCATTTTAGTATCTTGACTTACAATTGCATGCCCTCAAAAAGTAGTAGTTTTTGGGGCTTTTTATTAACGGGAGAATTGCCACATGGCAACAACAAATCAGTTGATCCGTAAGGGTCGTACGACTTTAGTTGAAAAATCTAAAGTTCCTGCGTTGAAGGCTTGTCCACAACGTCGTGGTGTTTGTACACGTGTTTACACAACTACACCTAAAAAACCTAACTCAGCAATGCGTAAAGTTTGCCGTGTTCGCTTAACTTCAGGTTTCGAAGTTTCTAGCTATATCGGTGGTGAAGGCCATAACCTGCAAGAGCACAGTGTTGTTCTGATCCGTGGTGGTCGTGTTAAAGACTTACCAGGTGTACGTTACCATACCGTTCGTGGTTCTTTAGACTGTGCTGGCGTGAAAGATCGTAACCAGTCACGTTCTAAATACGGTACTAAACGTCCTAAGAAATAATCTTTCAAGATTAAGCTCTTAGTTCGCTAGAACTGCAATCCTTTATCGTCTCGCTTGTCTGATTTCTGCATTTATTTTGTGAATATTCAAGCGACGTATAGTAAGGCCAGCGAATGCATACGACACTTTATGCTACTGCTGGATTAACCTGAAGTGTCATATTTATAGGTAGTTTTAAAATGCCAAGACGTCGCGTAGTCGCTGCTCGTGAAATCCTTCCGGATCCTAAGTTCAGCAGCCAAACAATCGCTAAATTCATGAACCACGTAATGCAAGATGGTAAAAAATCTATTGCTGAAAGTATCGTTTACGGTGCTTTAGACCGCGTTCAAGAAAAAAACAAAGTAGACCCAGTTGAATTTTTTGAAGCTACGCTTGAAAAAGTTCGTCCTATGGTTGAAGTAAAAGCACGCCGTGTTGGTGGTGCTACTTATCAAGTTCCTATGGAAGTACGCCCATCCCGTCGTACTGCTCTAGCGATGCGTTGGTTAGTAGATGCTGCTGCTAAGCGTTCTGAAAAAACTATGGCTTTACGTCTTGCTGGTGAGTTGCTTGATGCAGCTGAAGGTAAAGGCGCAGCGGTTAAAAAACGTGAAGATGTGCACCGTATGGCTGAAGCCAACAAAGCCTTCTCTCACTACCGTTTCTAAGCGGATAAAACAGGACCTAATCAGGAGGGTGATGAATTTAGTTGTCACTAGTTTGTCATCAAAGCGCTTTAAGTTGCTATGCAGCTTAAAGCGTCCTGTTTTAAACAACAAAATTTAGGAATGCTAGAAATCATGGCACGTCAAACCCCAATTTCTCGTTACCGTAACATTGGTATCTCTGCGCACATTGACGCAGGTAAAACAACCACTTCTGAACGTATTTTGTTCTACACAGGTGAGAGCCACAAACTAGGTGAAACTCACGAAGGTTCAGCAACAACTGACTGGATGGAACAAGAGCAGGAACGTGGTATTACCATTACTTCAGCAGCTGTAACATGCTTCTGGAAAGGTATGGCTAACCAATTTGACCAACACCGTATTAACGTAATTGACACCCCAGGACACGTTGACTTCACAATTGAAGTTGAGCGTTCTATGCGTGTTCTTGACGGTGCATGTATGGTTTACTGTGCTGTAGGTGGTGTACAACCTCAGTCTGAAACTGTATGGCGTCAAGCAAACAAATATAAAGTACCTCGTTTAGCGTTCGTTAACAAAATGGACCGTACTGGTGCAAACTTCTTTCGCGTAGTTGAACAAATGAAGACACGTTTGGGTGCTAACCCAGTGCCTATCGTTGTTCCAGTGGGCGCAGAAGACACATTCACAGGTGTTGTTGACTTAATCGAAATGAAGTCAATCATCTGGGACGAAGCTTCTCAAGGTATGAAGTTTGAATACGGCGACATTCCTGCTGATCTGCAAGATACAGCTGAAGAATGGCGTACAAACATGGTTGAAGCTGCTGCTGAAGCATCAGAAGAACTCATGGACAAATACCTGGAAGAAGGCGACCTTTCTAAAGAAGAAATCGTAGCTGGTTTACGTCAACGTACATTAGCGGGTGAAATTCAACCTGCAATGTGTGGTTCTGCATTCAAAAACAAAGGTGTTCAACGTATGTTGGACGCAGTGATTGAATTCCTTCCAGCGCCTACAGACGTAGAAGCGATCAAAGGTATCCTAGACGACAAAGACGAAACCGAAGGTTCTCGTGAAGCGTCTGACGATGCTCCGTTCTCTGCGCTTGCGTTCAAAATCATGAACGACAAATTCGTAGGTAACTTAACGTTCGTACGTGTTTACTCAGGTGTTCTGAAAGCAGGTAGCCCTGTTTACAACCCAGTGAAAATGAAACGTGAACGTATTGGCCGTATCGTACAGATGCACGCAAACGACCGTCACGACATCGAAGAAATTCGTGCGGGTGACATCGCGGCGTGTGTAGGTCTTAAAGACACGACTACGGGTGATACACTGTGTGACGAAAACAACGTAATCACACTTGAGCGTATGGAATTCCCAGAGCCAGTAATTCAATTGGCTGTTGAACCTAAGACCAAAGCTGACCAAGAAAAAATGTCAGTTGCGCTTGGCCGTTTAGCGAAAGAAGATCCATCGTTCCGCGTATTCACAGACGAAGAATCTGGTCAGACTATCATCGCTGGTATGGGTGAGCTTCACCTTGACATCATCGTTGACCGTATGAAGCGTGAATTCAACGTTGAAGCGAACATTGGTAAACCAATGGTTGCTTACCGTGAAACGATCAAGAAATCAATCGAACAAGAAGGTAAATTCGTTCGTCAAACTGGTGGTAAAGGTAAATTCGGTCACGTATACGTACGTTTAGAACCGCTTGATCCTGAAACTGGTAAAGACTACGAGTTCGCTGAAGAAGTTGTTGGTGGTGTAGTACCTAAAGAATTCTTCGGTGCGGTTGACAAAGGTATCCAAGAACGTATGAAGAATGGTGTCCTTGCTGGTTACCCAGTTGTTGGCATCAAAGCAACATTGTTCGACGGTTCTTACCACGATGTCGACTCTGACGAATTGTCGTTCAAAATG
The DNA here is from genome assembly GCF_013420555.1 of Acinetobacter sp. Q85-2. Taxonomy (NCBI): domain Bacteria; kingdom Pseudomonadati; phylum Pseudomonadota; class Gammaproteobacteria; order Moraxellales; family Moraxellaceae; genus Acinetobacter; species Acinetobacter sp. Q85-2. The sequence goes on along the minus strand of NZ_VOXW01000027.1, from coordinate 9,398 downwards.
GCGGGTTCTTACGCATTCCGTGACGGTTTCATGAAAGCAGATCCTGTTCTTCTTGAACCTATCATGAAAGTTGAAGTAGAAACTCCAGAAGACTACATGGGCGATATCATGGGTGACTTAAACCGTCGTCGTGGTATGGTTCAAGGTATGGACGATTTACCTGGCGGTACTAAAGCAATCCGTGCTGAAGTTCCACTGGCTGAGATGTTCGGTTACGCGACTCAAATGCGTTCTATGTCTCAAGGTCGTGCGACTTACTCTATGGAATTTGCTAAATACGCTGAAACTCCACGTAACGTGGCGGAAGGCATCATCGCTAAATTCCAGTCTGGCGGTAAAAAAGGTGACGACGAGTAATCTTTCGATTACTATATTGCCTAACTAATTTTATAGTTAAAATCTAATGCTCATGCAGTGATCCTGCATGAGTAATCTACAAAGGAAGATGAACATGGCTAAGGCTAAGTTTGAACGTAATAAGCCACACGTTAACGTGGGCACAATCGGTCACGTTGACCATGGTAAAACAACTTTAACAGCTGCAATTGCAACTGTATGTGCGAAGAAATTCGGTGGTGAAGCGAAAGATTACGCTGCAATCGACTCTGCTCCAGAAGAAAAAGCACGTGGTATTACAATTAACACTTCTCACGTAGAATACGATTCTCCAACTCGTCACTACGCTCACGTTGACTGCCCAGGTCACGCCGACTATGTTAAAAACATGATCACTGGTGCTGCTCAGATGGACGGTGCGATCCTTGTTTGTTCAGCGACTGATGGTCCAATGCCACAAACTCGTGAACACATCCTTCTTTCTCGTCAGGTAGGTGTACCTTACATCATCGTATTCTTAAACAAATGCGATATCGTAGACGACGAAGAGTTAATCGAATTAGTTGAAATGGAAGTTCGTGAACTTCTTTCTACTTACGACTTCCCAGGCGATGACACTCCAGTAATCCGTGGTTCTGCTCTTGCAGCACTTAACGGTGAATCAGGTCAATATGGCGAAGACGCTGTTGTTGCTCTTGTTGAAGCACTTGACTCTTACATTCCAGAGCCAGTACGTGCAATCGACCAAGCATTCTTGATGCCAATCGAGGACGTATTCTCTATTTCTGGTCGTGGTACAGTTGTAACTGGCCGTGTAGAAACTGGTATCGTTAAAGTAGGTGAAGAAGTTGAAATCGTGGGTATCAAAGATACAGCGAAAACAACTGTTACTGGCGTTGAAATGTTCCGTAAGCTTCTTGACGAAGGTCGTGCTGGCGAGAACTGTGGTGTTCTTCTACGTGGTACTAAGCGTGAAGAAGTTCAACGTGGTCAAGTACTTGCTAAACCAGGTTCAATCAAGCCGCACACTAAATTCGACGCAGAAGTATACGTACTTTCTAAAGACGAAGGTGGCCGTCACACTCCATTCTTAAATGGTTACCGTCCACAGTTCTACTTCCGTACTACGGACGTAACTGGTGCGATCCAGCTGAAAGAAGGCGTTGAAATGGTTATGCCAGGTGACAACGTTGAAATGTCAGTAGAATTAATCCACCCAATCGCAATGGACGCTGGCTTACGATTCGCGATCCGTGAAGGTGGCCGTACTGTAGGTGCTGGTGTAGTTTCTAAAGTAACTGCATAATCACTTCTATAGTGTGAAAAAAGCGTCCCTTTGGGACGCTTTTTTTATCTCTGCAGATTAAATTGTCTGACAATTTAATTGTAAGCTGTCCTAAACTGATATTCGCCTGACCTTAACTGCACTTATCCCCATATCAGAACCACGTAAGATAAAGCTGAAGAAAATAAATAAAAGTTTCAGGTGAGACGCTTCACTTGAAAGGAGTTGAGGTCATGAATGCTAAAGTAAATATTACCAACCGCGCAGGTGCCAGTTTCCCGGTACGTCGTATGGCGTTTGAGTTTGATCAGGTTCCAGAATATTGGATGCAAGGTTCGGCTGGCCTGACGCATTTTATGACTGCTTTATCCGCCTTGTTTCCAGCCGGTGAAAAATTCTTTATTGATAGTGTACGTGCGGTGCGTTATCACCCGGCGATTAAAGATAATCAGGAACTGCAAAAAGAAATTTCAGCCTTTATTGGCCAGGAAGCCATGCATACCCAGGAGCATGTTGGCTTTAATGCCTCGGCACAAAAATATGGCCATGATGTAGAACGTTTAGACCGTTATACCGATAAAGTGATTCAAGGCGCGCGTAAGGTATTTGCCGGTGTTGGTAAGCCCTTTGGCATCACTCAGGAAATGGTTGATTTGACCGCAACCACCGCACTGGAACATTTTACCGCGACTATTGCCACCCAGTTGCTACGTAATTCGCATATTCAGGAACTGATGAGCGATGACACCATGAAAACCATGTGGCTGTGGCATGCGATTGAAGAAAACGAGCATAAAGCGGTAGCTTATGATGTGTTTGAGGGTGTATTCGGCCAAGGCACCAAAGCCTATTTACTGCGCACCAGCTCACTGGTTGCCGCCATGCTGACCTTATTTGTGGTGCAAAACTATTTCCTGTTCCGTCTGTTAAAAGAAGACAAACAGCTAAATCTGGAGGCGTTCAAGGCCATTTATACCTATGCTTATAGTCCCTCTAAGGGCATTATTACCGGTATGGGCCGTGAGATGCTGGCATATTTCCGCCCGGGCTTTCATCCGAACGATTTAGATACCGTCAGTCTGCTGGACACATGGAAAGCCAAATTGGGCTTCTAACGGTGTTGACTCTTGGGGGCAATGAAAATTGCCCTTTTTTTTGCTCGATTTTTTATCCAGAGCTCTTATAATGCGAACTTTGTTTTGACCGATGATGAACGAAGATGATTCGTTTAATGCAACACGCTGATATTCATAGTGTATTTAACATTGAGCAACAGGTACAAAGCCATCCCTGGAGCTTGAAACAGTTTGCTGAAGCGGTAGACAGCTATCAATGTACCGTAATCGAGCAGCAAGGACAGCTGGTCGGGTTCTGTATTTTGCAGCCGGTGCTGGATGAAGCCAACCTGTTGCTGATGGCGGTTGCGCCTGACCAGCAGGGGAAGGGGCTGGGTTATCAGCTGCTGGAGCATTCGATTGAGCAGTTGCCGAATCAGCCGGTACAAATTTTTCTGGAAGTGCGTGAAAGCAATACCGCGGCTATCCGTCTGTATGAAAAAGCTGGCTTTCATCAGATTGATGTGCGCAAAAATTATTATCCAAATCCGGATGGCACACGTGAACATGCGGTTATTATGGTTAAAGCCTGTAGTGATGATTTTGCCGCGCTCTTCTCATCACCTTAATTTTTAAAATTATTGGGTTTTATTTGATAATCGAATTATTCCAACCACTGGGCAGGGTGGTCATGAGAGAGTTTCCCAATTGCCGGATTTCTTCGCTGCTTAAGCTGCGATTGAGCCGGCGCCATTGGCCATCAATCAGCAATTCCAGCGGTACATACTGCGATTTATAATTCATTTTATTGGAATGCGGCACCCAATAGCCTAAATAAACATAAGGCAGTCCGAGTTTCTGGGTGTGTTCAATCTGCTTTAAGATCGCAAATACGCCCAAGGAGCGGCGGTTTTCATCCGGATCAAAGAAGGTATACACCGCAGACAGGCCATCATCGAGCAGGTCGCAGGTCGAGACCGCAATTAGCCGGTCTTGGTGCCAAAGCTCTAAAAAGAAACTGTCGGTGCAGCTGTGCACCAGAAATTTTTCAAACTGATCCTGACTTGGCGGATACATATCGCCATCGGCATGGCGTTCATTAATATAACGCTCATACAGCGCATAATGCTGTTCATTGGCTTCTTGGGTAGAGCGGATGGTGACGTGCAGGTCCTGATTGCGTTTCCAGGCTTTTTTCTGGGTGCTGTTCATTTGAAATTCGTGTACCGGCACGCGCGAAGACAGACATTGACGGCATAAATGGCATTCCGGCCGATAGACAAAGTCACCGCTACGACGAAAGCCCATGCGTGACAGTTCAGACAGGGTCACCACATCAATCCGGTGCGCCGGATCTAAAAACACCATGCGAGCAGATTTATCATCCAGATAACTGCAGTTATGCGGCGGCGTAATATAATATTGTAATTCGTTGAGCAGGGATTTCGGTTGATATGAATTCATGGCAATCCCTCTTTATTTATTCATCCAGTGAGTCGTTTTGCGCTATTGTTTTACTTGAAAATACACCCTCCTGGTATTTTTTCCAATCTATCGCCGGCTGTTTTACAACATCTTGTAACGATTTTAAGTATGCTTGGCGAGTTATTGTACAGGCGCCCAGACTTAATAGATGGTCATTGACCAGCTGGCAGTCAATCCAGGGCAGGGCGTTGTCGCGGCCAATCAGCATTAAGGTATAAAACGCCATTTTAGAGACATCTGTGCGCTGGCTAAACATTGACTCGCCAAAGCAGCCGCGGCCAATGGTGACGCCATACAAACCACCGACCAGCGCATCCTGCTCCCAGACTTCGACACTATAGCCATAACCGGCCTCAAACAGGTCAATATAGCCCTGAATGATGTCTTCGGAAATCCAGGTGTCATTGGCATAGGCCCGTGGCAGCGAACAACAGCGAATCACCCGTTCAAAGGCCTGATTGATGCTAATCCGGTAATCACCTTTTTTCATGTTACGCAGCAGTGACTTGCTTGGATGATAATCCTGAGGGCGGATAATGCAGCGCGGCTCGGGACTCCACCAGCAAATCGGATCACCTTCGGAAAACCACGGAAACAGGCCATGGGTATAAGCTTCAAACAGGGTTGAGGGGGACAGGTCTGCACCAATACAAATCAGTCCTTCACCCTGTGGATCAGCTTCATCAGGATGGGGGAAAATAAATTGTGAGGGTGCAAGTGCGGTCATACAGCTACTCTGAATCGAAACAGATCTCTATCATACATAAAAAAGCCGCCCGGATTGGGCGGCTCGTGCTTTAGGCAAAATTATTCACCTAGGGCATCCAGATATTTTTCAGCATCTAGGGCTGCCATACAGCCTGAACCAGCTGATGTAATCGCTTGACGATAGACGCTGTCTGCCACGTCACCGGCTGCGAATACGCCCGGTACAGAGGTTTGGGTTGCGTTACCGGCAGTACCACTTTGAACCTGAATATAACCATCACGCAGGTTTAACTGGCCTTCGAACATACCCGTATTTGGCTTGTGACCAATCGCCACGAACATACCAGATACATCTACATTCTGGGTTGAACCATCGACAGTAGATTTCAAACGTACGGCAGTCACACCAGATTGTGCATCACCCAGGACTTCATCGACCTGGTTGTTCCAGAGAATACTGATTTTGCCTTCTTTTTCTTTGGCAAAAATATGATCTTGCAGAATTTTCTCTGAACGCAGGCTGTCACGGCGGTGTACCAGGGTCACGTGAGAGGCGATATTGGAAAGATACAGCGCTTCTTCAACTGCGGTATTACCACCACCGACTACCATCACGTTCTGGTTTTTGTAGAAGAAACCATCACAGGTAGCACAGGCACTAACGCCTTGGCCCATGAATTTGGCTTCAGATTCCAGACCGAGGTATTGAGCCGTAGCACCGGTGGCAATAATTAAGGCATCACAGGTGAACTCTTCCATATCGCCTTTAAGGACGAATGGACGCACACTTAAATCGACTTCATTGATATGGTCATAGACAATTTCGGTCCCGAAACGTTCTGCATGGGCCTGCATACGTTCCATGAGCACTGGTCCTGTCAGACCTTCCGGATCACCCGGCCAGTTATCTACTTCTGTTGTCGTCGTAAGTTGACCACCGAGTTGTAAACCTGCAATTAAGGTCGGTTTTAAATTGGCACGTGCAGCATAAACGGCAGCACTATAACCTGCAGGTCCTGAACCTAAAATAATCAAACGTGAATGACGAGCACCCATCTGTAGCATCCTTTTATTATTGAGCAATTTATGGAATTATACGTGAAACTGTATAACAGTTGTGTGAGATTCAGTGGATATTATTGATCATAGAAATCGATTTAAGCTATATAGAAAAAGTTAACAACTGACTTCAATAATCTTGCATCTTTTTTGCTGCAACAGGTGCATAATATCTATTTTATGGCCACGCCAAACTGGCGGGTTGCACAAGAACATTTATGAAAAATTGGTTACAGGACAGTATATGACTGCGGTGTCGGGTGCTTATGCACAGCGCTTAATAATGACATTATTTTTGGTCTCATTCGGGATTTATCTGTTCCTTGCGACAGTCACCTATACCCCTTTTGATCCGGGCTGGATGCATTTGTCTAGTGATACCCAGCAGGTGTCCAATGCCAGCGGGGTCGCCGGCGCATGGATTGCCGACCTGTTGTTCGGCTTTTTGGGCTGGGCCAGTCTGCTGATTCCGCTGTACCTGTTTATTGAAGCCATTCAGGTGTGGTGGCCGCGCAGTTTCCTGAACCGTCCTTTCCGTTATGCGGCGCAGTTCTTTATTTTGCTGGCCACTGCCAGTCTGTTGTATTTGTTCTGGCAAGTGCCGGCCGATACACTGGAAAATGCTTCTGGCGGGATTATTGGGTATGAACTGGGGCAGAGCCTGTCGCAGCTGCTCACTATTTATGGTGCAGCTTTTTTCCTGCTGGTGTTCTGGGGTGTCCTGTTTACACTGGCCTTTGGGATTAAATGGAACCGGACCTGGGTGACTTTAAAAGCCACGCCAGCTTATTTACAAGACCTGTTTTACCGTGATGTGCCTAAAGCTGATCAACCGGCACCGGTCGTTAAAAAAACAGTGGTGGCCGCTGCACCGGCTGCAGCCGAAGTGGTTACGCCGGCACCAGAACATCGTGAAGTCGAAGAAGCTCCGGTGGCACCAGCGGTGTCCCGTCATGAACAGGTGGCCGAGCGTCTGTTTGATGATATGGTCGAGCGTGAACAGCAGCGTTCTGCAGAGCAGGATCTGCTGGATGAAGAAGAGCAGGTCTTTGAGCAGACGGTCGAAAAAGCCCATCGCCTGACCCAGGACAGTCAGCGTGTGGTGGCAACCGGTGAAGTCTGGCGTGCGCTGAATGATGATGCTGACCAGAAGCACAGTCAGGATATTCATGAGCTGTTACGTGCTTCTCAGGATCAGATTCCGCACGCACCGAAAGATCATTTTAATGCAGTGGTCCAGCCCGTGCATGATGCACCGCCTGCATCGAATACGCCGCAGTCTAATATTGACTGGGATGATGACGAAATCTTTGACGAATTGCTGGCTGCTGTACCGAATGGGAAAGCTGCTCAGGATCTGCATAGTCCATTTAATAGTCAGTCGCAGCCTGAACCTGCACCGCACATCCAGCCGGTGCCAGACGTACAAGCGGTTGAAATGCCATCGGCTGCCACAGCGCAGTATGCAAGCCCGAAAAACCGTCTGAGTGATGAAGAATTTGAAGGGCTGGATGATCTGCTGGTTGATGATCTGAAGCCAGAAGCACCTGCCCCAAGAACTACCAGCAGTTATGCGCAGTCTTCGGCTTTTGTACAGGCGCCTATTCAGCATCAGGCTGCGGTAAGTGCCACAGCGGCTGCACCAGTGGTCAATGACGCGGTGAAAGAAGCCCTATCGAAAGAAGAATTCATTGAGGCGTGGCATGAAACTGCCGGCAAACCGCAAGAAGAAGATGAATTTAACTTTGATGCGCCATTAACCGATGCCATGGGCCGTCCAATGTCGCGTGCCATGCAGGTCGCAGAGAAACGTCGTGATTTATCACCATTGCCGGGTCTGGAGCTACTGGATAAGGTCGATCCAAATAAAAAGGTCAACTTCACCGCAGAGCAGCTGGAGCGTTTATCTGAACTGCTGGAAATCAAGCTGCAGGAATTTAATGTCAAAGCCAAAGTGGTGGAAGCGCAGCCGGGACCGGTAGTTACACGTTTTGAGCTGGATCTGGCGCCGGGGGTAAAAGCCTCGAAAGTCACCAATATTTCCCGTGACCTGGCCCGTTCCATGTCGATGGCTTCGGTGCGTGTGGTCGAGGTGATTCCGGGCAAACCGTATATCGGTATTGAGGTGCCAAACAGTACCCGCGAAATGGTGCGTCTGATTGAGCTGGTGCAAACCCCGAAATTTGAAGATCAGGATGGCATCCTGTCGATGGCGATGGGTAAAGATATTTCTGGTAATCCGGTGATTACTGAACTGGGCAAAGCGCCGCATATGCTGGTTGCGGGGACCACCGGTTCGGGTAAATCGGTGGCGGTGAACTCGATGATTCTGTCGATGTTGCTTAAATACAAGCCGGATCAACTGCGTTTAATTCTGATTGACCCGAAACAGCTGGAACTGGCCAACTATAACGATATTCCACATTTGTTAACGCCGGTGGTAACTGACATGAAAGATGCGGTCAGCGCCCTGAACTGGTGTGTCAATGAAATGGAACGCCGTTATAAGCTGATGTCATTCCTGAAAATCCGTAAACTCAGCGACTATAACCGCAAAGTCGAAGAAGCCCTAGCCAATGGCGAGGACCTGATTGATCCGACCTGGAAACCGGGCGATTCAGCAACCCAGGAACGTGCACCGCGCTTGACGCCGTTACCATCAATTGTGATTGTGGCGGATGAGTTTGCCGACATGATTATGCAGGTCGGTAAAAAAGCCGAAGAAATGATTACCCGTCTGGCGCAGAAATCACGTGCAGCTGGGATTCACTTATTGCTGGCTACCCAGCGTCCATCGGTGGATGTCATTACCGGTCTGATCAAGGCCAACATCCCGACTCGCGTGGCCTTGCGCGTGAACTCAAAAATTGACTCACGGACTATTCTGGATGCTGGCGGGGCAGAAGACCTGCTCGGTCATGGTGACATGCTGTTCCTTGGACCAGGTAAAATTGAACCGGAACGTGTGCATGGTGCCTTTATTTCCGATGATGAAGTCAACCGGATTTGTGATGCCTGGCGTGAACGGGGTTCACCGGATTATGTCGATGAAATTCTGACTCCATTTGATGAAGAACCAGCGTCACGTGGTTTTGAAGATGGTGGTGATGGCGGCTCAGACCGTGATGCGCTGTATGACCAGTGTGTGGCCTTTGTGCTGGAAACCCGTAAAGTATCGGTATCGTCTTTACAGCGTAAGTTTAGCCTCGGTTATAACCGTGCGGCGCGTATTGTCGATCAGATGCAGGAGCAGGGTATTGTCAGTGAACAGGGTCCGAACGGCAAGCGTGAAATTCTGGTTTAAGCTGTTCTCGATCTTTATAAACAAAGCCCACCAATAGGTGTAATGCCAGTCAGTTAAGCAAATATTAGAAAAATGTAGTAAAAATGAGTGTATGTAAATACGCTCATTTTTTTATGTCTTTATCTGAACATTTAGAATCCACTCTGGAACATGCTCTCCCATCACT
>NZ_VOXW01000026.1:0-33615 GCF_013420555.1 Acinetobacter sp. Q85-2 | reverse complement strand
AAGTGATGGGAGAGAATGTTCAAGAGTGGATTCTAAATGTTCAGATAAAGACATAAAAAAATGAGCGTATTTACATACACTCATTTTTACTACATTTTTCTAATATTTGCTTAACTGACTGGCATTATCCTGATGGAGGCTTTTTCTATTCGGAAACACGACACTTTTCTCCAGCCAAGTTTGTTATAGTGAAGGCCTGTTCTGAATGGCTGTTCTGCAATGCAATTTAACTCGCGCTATCCTACCCTGCCTTCCCGTCTGTATCACCAGCAACAACCGCTGCCTTTAAAAGGCGCCAAAGCCGGGCATTTCAATGCAGCACTGGCCGATGAACTGCAATGGTCAAATGAAGACAAAGCACAGTGGGTCGAAATCTGTAGCGGCCAGAAAACATTTGCTGAATTTCCGGCATTGGCTATGGTTTATGCCGGGCATCAATTCGGGCAATGGGCCGGTCAGCTCGGTGATGGACGTGGTTTACTGATTGCCCAGATTGTTGACCAGCATCAGCAGACCATTGATCTGCATTTAAAAGGTGCCGGTGCTACCCCTTATTCACGGATGGGCGATGGTCGCGCGGTGTTACGCTCGGTGATTCGTGAATATCTGGCCGGTCATGCCTTAAATGCCTTGGGCGTACCTTCCAGTAATGCCGTGGGATTTACTTCATCCACCCAAGGGGTACAGCGTGAAAAACTGGAACCGGGTGCAATGATGTTACGTACCTCGGACTGTCATATTCGGCTGGGGCATTTTGAATGGATCAATCAATATCAGCCAGATTTACTGCCTGAATTTACCCAGAAATGTATCGAATGGCATTATCCGGAATGTCTGAAGGCCGAGCAGCCTGTTTTAGCTTTTGCCACACAGGTGGTGCAGCGTACCGCAGTGATGATTGCCCAATGGCAGCTGGTCGGCTTTGCCCATGGGGTAATGAATACCGATAATTTAAATATCACCGGCTCTACCCTAGATTTTGGTCCTTACGGTTTTATGGAGCGCTTTCGCCCGAACTGGATCAACAACCATTCCGATTATCAGGGACGTTATACCTATCAGCAACAGCCGAGTATTGGGCACTGGAACTTGTGGACCTGGCTGAACAACCTGATTCCGCTTTGTCCGGCAGACGATGACCAAGAGCAATGGAAAACGGATCTGGCTCAATGTCTGGCCCATTTTGAACCGACCTTCCTGGAACACTACAAGCATGGTTTAAACCAGAAAATGGGCTTACCCAGCTTCCATAAAGACAGCTTTGACTGTGCGATGGCTTTTTTAAGAATCTTGCAAAGCGAGCAGCTGGATTACACCCAGAGCTTTATTCGCCTGCAACATAAAGACTATGAAACGATTAAAGATGATTGCTTAGACCGTCGTCAGTTTGAAGCCTTCCTGACGCAATATGAGCGTATTCGTGAACATCAGGATACCGATGAACTGGATGCCGCCATGACCGCCGTCAATCCACATTACATCCTGCGCAACCATATGGCGCAAAAAGCAATTGAACTGGCCGAGCGGGATGATTTTTCTGAAGTCGAGCGTTTATTTCGCCTGCTCAGTCAACCCTATACCCGGCAGACCGCGCTGGAAAAACCGGAAGATTTAGCGCCGCTGCCAAGCGATGTGCCTGAAGTGATGGTCAGCTGCTCGTCTTAAAGTATCCACATTGGCCTGGTAAATTGTGGATAATTTCAGCATTATCCACAAAGTGCCCTTCAACCTAAATTGCGTATGGCTTTGCATCCACTTGCGGCAAAAGTCGCTACTACCCTGCCTGAAGTCACAGTGACCCAGCCTTTTGGTGAGGGTTGTGATGTGTTTAAAGTGCTGGATAAAGTCTTTATGTTACAGTTTCATCTGCACGGACAAGCGGCCATTAATTTAAAAGTAGCGCCAGATCATGGTGCCATGCTGCGTGATATTTATCCGTATATTCGTAGCGGCTGGCATATGAATAAACAGCACTGGATTTCAGTGTATGAAGATGAAGAGCTGGATGAAGCTTTAATCGAAGATTTAGTGCTGAATTCTTATGCGTTGGTGGTGTCCAAACTCAAGAAACTGGATCGACAACGTATAGCGTTACTCAAAACTGTAGGCTCGCGTGTTTAGCTCGGGCAAAAACACAGAGATAAATCGTGCCCACAGTTTAATCCTGTCTCTCGTATGTAAAATCAGCGATTAAACTTTATATTTATCATTGAGCAACTCAAAGGCTTTGCGCCACCCTGAATGTTCACTGCTGTGCTGGCTTTTTGCAATTAAATACTGCAATAGTGCTTTGATGGTGGCCACTGTATCGGAATTTAAACAGACAATAATCTGCTGTACACAGAAGTTGATCTGATGTTCCAGGCGGGAACTATCCTGGGTTTGTTCAAAATAGTGTATCGCGGGGGTGATATTGCGCTGAATTAAGCTTGCGACAAGCTCAATATTGACGTGCATAGAAAAATTCCCAAAAGCGGGCTGCGGATTATACCGGAATTTTATTTACTTCAATTTTCAGGCTTATTAAAATTTACAAAATATTCTTGTTAAAAATTAAATTCATTTAAAAATTATAATATTAGAAATCCCCCCCTTTTATTTTGGTCTTATGCTTGATCAGTCTGTTGATTTATCACCATCCTGCCCCTAAATACTGCACAACCTACTCTCATAAAAAAAGCGAATAGGCACATATCTATTCGCTTTTTCACTCCGCATGAAATTAATCTTCCGGATATTCAAAACGGTAGCCAACCCCATAGACTGCCTGAATCCACTCATGACGATTACCGGTTTCTGCCGCTTCGGAAATCTTGCGGCGCAGGTTTTTGATATGACTGTCAATCACCCGATCTGCAACATCAAAACTGTCCGGGTTAATATGGTCCAGCAACTGGGCACGGGAATAAACCTGCCCAACATGCTCTAAAAACAGTTCCAGTAAACGGAATTCGGTTGGGGTCAGGCTCAGTGCTTTTTGCTGATACCAGATCCGTTGCTGGGCTTTATCCATCCGGAATAAATCATTGGTTTCCGGTTCAGCCTTGCGGTCTAAGCGACGCAGCACTGCCTGCACACGTGCCACCAGTTCTTTCGGACTAAATGGCTTACAAATATAGTCATCTGCACCCATATTCAGGCCTAATACCCGGTCAATTTCTTCGGTACGCGCCGTAACCATAATAATGGGTAAATCAGACTGCTCACGTACTTTACGGCAAATGGTCAGCCCATCCATACGTGGCACCATCAGATCCAGAATCATCAGGCTCGGTTTACGCTGCAAAAAGCTGTTATAGGCTTCTTGTCCATCATGAAACATACTGACCTCAAACCCAGCAGCTTCAAGATAGTCGCGGACCAATTGAGCGAGTTCAACTTCATCTTCAACCAGCATGACATGTTTCATGAATATCTTTTCCTTTTATTGTTTGGTCGGAATCGGGAAAGTCAGTTTGCAGCGCAAGCCACCCAATGGCGAATGCGCAAAACTCAGCTGGCCACCCATGGCCTGCGCAATTTTAGCAGACAGCGCCAGACCTAAACCGGTACCGCCAGTGCTCCGCGTACGCGAATCATCCACCCGGTAAAAACGCTCGCCTAAACGGGCTAGCTGTTCATCGGTCAGGCCAAATGGACTGTCATCGACATAGACACTCCATTCTGTTGCCGTCTGCTCACTATGAATATGAACCTGCCCACCGGCCTCAGTATAACGAATACTGTTCGCAATCAAGTTCACCATAATTTGTTTAAAGCGGTCTATATCTAATTGTAAAGGCACAGCTTCACCTTCTAGACGCACGCTTAACTCGGCCTGTTCAAACTTCGGCCGGAAATTCTCGACTTCCTGTTCAATCACCTGCCAAGGGTTGATTGAGGCCAGATAGAATTTCAGCTGCATGGCTTCGGCCTGCGCCAGATCAGCCAGGTCCTGAGTCAGTTTTTTCAGGCTGCTGACCTGACGCATCATTGCATCTAGGTGTTCCGGTGTGGCTTTACGGATACCATCCTGCATAGCCTCAATTTGGGCCTGTAACACTGCCAGCGGGGTTTTTAATTCGTGTGAGGTATCAGCCACCCACTGCCGGCGTGAGGTTTCATGTTGATCTAAAATGACTGCCAGCTGATTCAGCTCTGTAGATAAATCACCGAGTTCATCATTACGGTTTACTTTCACCTGATACTGATAATTGCCTTTGGTCAGTTCACGGGTCCCATTGAGCAGACGCTGAATCGGCTTTTTAAAATAGGTCGCCAATAACCAGGCCACCAGTAAACTGGCAATAAAGGACAGACCATAAATCAGCAGCAGATAACGCTTTTGTTCGCTAAAGAAATTAATGCTGAGCGCATCATCCTGATCCAGCACCGGTTTTAAACCCAGATAGCCGACCACCTGATTGTTCATTAAAATCGGGCGATACGACATTTGTCCTTCTGCTGGCTCACCGACCACAAACTGGCGTTTGGCATCATATAAAGCCAGACGCGAGCTAAGACCCAAACGGTCCGGCATGGAAATAAACTGTTTTTTGCCATCCGATTGTGGCTGATTCGGACGCGGATTCTGGGCACTGCCCTGATTAACCCGGGTGGTATTCTGCTGCGCGCTTAAAGGAAATTTCAGGCCTTCAAAGGGACGGTACTCGGAAGGCAGATTCATTTCCAGCCATTTCAATTCCTCCTGCGAGGCCTGGCGTTTCTGCGGATCTGGTTCAGCCAGCGTTGGCGCCACATTCATTAAGGTATGTTCTTCAAAATAACGCTGCTGCAAGGCAATATCGTACTGACGGCGCAACCACCAGCGCGACAGGCGGTCATAATCTTCCGGGCCGGCCTGTCCTTCAATTTGCAGGATTTGCGCCTGAATGGCATTGCCCCAATCATGATAGACACCATACACACCGGCCAGATTATGAATCACATGATCCAGCTTCTGCATTTCGACATCGGCCACGTATTTGGTGAAATTGCGTTGCATATTCCAGTGCAGCACCCACAGGCTGACCGTGGAAATGACCAGCGCGGTCAATAGCACAGTCAAAAACAGGCGCAGGGCGATTGGAATCCGGCGTATTTTCAAAACACTCATCTCAATTTTTCTTTTATTTCACTATTGTAGCGAACAGTGTCTGAAAAAACTCTCCATTGTTTCTTCATCTTTATTATTTATTCTTGTCGCAGTTAAAGATAACTGTATCGCGGTTCTGTGTGGAGACAATAATCATGAAAACGATGACAAAAATTGCGCTTGTTTCAGTGGGTTTACTCAGTGTCGGGACACTGACAGCCTGTCAGTCAACCAATAGTACAGCAACGCCGGAACGTGAAGGTCGTATGGCTCACTCCATGCACGGCAAACATGCACGCCTAAGCCCGGAACAGCGTGAACAATGGCAGCAGCTGCGTACTGAACGCCGCCAGATGATGCAGCAGATCAAAACGGCCTGTAAAGGCAAAGCTGCCGGACAGGTGGTTCAGGTCAAAGCCGGTGAAAAAACCGTGAATGGGACCTGTTCCCTGGTGTTTACGCCGGAACGCCAGCAGCTTAAACACAGCCGTGAACATCGTCCAATGCGTGGCGATGTACGCCAGTTTAAACAGCATGGTCCTCAGACGGGTGCCTTAACCGATGCCAAACGTGCCGAACTGGTGAAACAGTATGATCAGCGCCTAGCACAGCGTCAGGCCCGTCAACAGGCTATGGCCAATGCCTGTAACGGTAAAATAGCCGGTCAGACTGTCAAGATTAAACTGGGGGATAAATCGGTCAATGGTCAATGCAGCCTGCGTTTTAAACCGAATACCGCTGTGACCATTCCGGCCAAAGTGGCTTAAGCGAAGTCAGCAAATAAAAAAGGCGCATGGTGCGCTTTTTTATTGGACATATCTGTTTACGTTTTTGACTATTTGTCCACTTCCTATACCGATAAATCTGTTTACACTCAATACACTTAGCTATTTCAAGTTAAAAATCTTTGACTTTACAGTCACCAAGAAAAGCCATTGAAATGCTTGTACCCAATTAGAAGATGTTGCACGATTAAAACATTCAAGATGCGCCTGTGAAGGCGCGTGAACTCACTGATTTAGGATTATAACCGCTGGTTAAACCAGTATTGAGGAACCCGATATGCCACAATACAAAGCGCCACTACGTGATATGCAATTTGTTTTGCATGAATTATTAAATGCTGAAGAACATTATGCAAAACTCCCTGCATTCTCTGGAAACGTAAGCCGTGAGTTGGTTGACCAATATTTAGAAGCTGCTGCAGACTTCTGTGAAAATGAATTATCTCCTTTAAACCAGGTGGGCGACCGCGAAGGCTGTACCTGGAACGATGGTGTAGTCACCACGCCGACTGGCTTTAAAGAAGCGTATCAAAAATATATCGAACTGGGTTTCCCGTCTTTATCTGCTGAAGAACAGTACGGCGGTCAGGGTTTACCAAACTCTCTGGGCATTACCATTTCTGAAATGGTCGGTACCGCAAACTGGGCTTGGGGTATGTATCCGGGTCTGTCTCATGGTGCAGTACGTACCCTTGAGCACCACGGTTCGCAAGAACAAAAAGATACCTATCTGCCAAATCTGGTATCAGGTGTCTGGACCGGGACCATGTGTCTGACCGAATCTCATGCCGGTTCTGACCTCGGTATTATCCGCACCAAAGCAGAACCAAATGCGGATGGCAGCTATGCAATCTCTGGCGAGAAAATCTTTATCTCTGCCGGTGAGCACGACATGGCCGAGAATATCATCCATATCGTTCTGGCGCGTTTACCAGGCGCACCGAAAGGCACCAAAGGTATTTCACTGTTCATCGTACCGAAATTCAACCTGAATGCCGATGGTTCAATCGGTGAGCGTAATGCTGTGCGTTGTGGCTCGATCGAACACAAAATGGGGATTCACGGTAACGCGACTTGCGTGATTAACTTTGACAACGCCAAAGGTTACTTGATTGGACCTGAAAACCGTGGTCTGAACTGTATGTTCACTTTCATGAACACGGCGCGTATCGGTACTGCAGTACAAGGTCTGTCTGCATCTGAATCTTCATTCCAGGGTGCTTTGGCCTATGCAAAAGACCGTCTGGCTATGCGTTCACTGTCTGGTCCAAAAGCGCCAGAAAAAGAAGCCGATCCGATTATTGTGCATCCAGCAGTACGTAACATGCTATTGACCCAAAAAGCATTTGCTGAAGGTGGCCGTGCGCTGGTTTACCTATTGGCTCAATATGCAGATGTGGTTGAACAGGCTGCTGAGGAAGAAGACCGTAAATTTGCCGACAACATCCTGTCTTTATTGACACCAATTGCCAAAGCCTTCCTGACCGAAACCGGTTCAGAAGCTGCAAAACACGGTGTACAGGTGTTCGGTGGTCACGGCTTTATTTCCGAGCACGGTATGGAGCAGATTGTACGTGATACGCGTATTTCTTGCCTGTACGAAGGTACCACTGAAATTCAGGCACTTGACCTGCTTGGCCGTAAGGTTCTGGGTACACAAGGCGCGATGCTGAAAGATTTCACCAAGATCATTCACAAATTCGCAGAAGCCAACAAAGACAATGCCGGCATGAAAGAGTTTGTTGAACCGCTGGCCGCGCTGAACAAAGAATGGGGCGACCTGACCATGCAAATTGGTATGCGTGCGATGCAAAACCCTGAAGAAGTCGGTGCTGCAGCAGTCGATTACCTCTACTTCTCTGGCTATGTGACACTGGCTTACCTATGGGCACGTATGGCACTGGTTGCACAAGAAGCCTTGGCTGCGGGTACTACCGATGTCGACTTCTATAATGCCAAAGTGACCACTGCACGCTTCTACTTCAAGAAGATCCTGCCACGTGTACGCTCGCATGTTGACGTGATTGCGACTGGCCTGGATCCATTGATGGCGCTTGATGCTGAACACTTCGCCTTCTAATGCACGTGATGTGTAGTAACTTGTAATGGATGTAAAAAGGACGGCCAGCTGTTGGCGGTCCTTTTTCTCTATTTATCGCGCTATATTAACCTTTCGTCGTCTAATCAATTGAAATCTCATCGTTTAGACTGACCTGATCACTATGAATAAACAAGAAACAGGTGAAATGAACTATGCCAATTTATAACGCACCGCTTGCCGATATGAAATTCATCCTGAATGATGTCTTCCAAGCAGAACAATTCTGGCAAAATAACGAAAATCTCGCCCACCTCGATGCTGCAACCGCAGAAGCCATTCTTGAAGAAATGGCCAAATTTACCCAGAACGTTACCCTGCCCTTAAACCGCACTGGTGATGAAGAAGGTGCCCAATATAACAATGGCAGCGTAACTACACCGGCCGGTTTTAAAGAAGCATTCAAGCAATATGCCGAAGGCGGCTGGATTGGCCTGGGTGCCGATGAAGAATGGGGCGGTCAAGGCATGCCAAAAATGCTGACCGTTCTGTCAGATGAAATGATTTTTGCCACCAACCCGTCATTCATGCTGTATCCACTGCTGTCAGTCGGTGCGGGCATGGCACTGAGCAGCTATGCTTCTCAGGAACAGAAAGAAACCTATTTACCAAAAATTTATTCAGGTGAATGGTCTGGCACCATGTGTCTGACTGAACCACATGCCGGTACCGATTTGGGGATTATTAAAACCAAAGCGGAACGCAACGAAGATGGCAGCTATAACATTACAGGGACCAAAATCTTTATTACCGGTGGTGATCATGACCTGGCTGAAAACATCATTCACCTGGTACTGGCCAAAACCCCAGATGCACCTGCCGGTTCACGCGGTATTTCGCTGTTTATCGTGCCAAAATTCCTGGTCAATGCCGATGGTTCACTCGGTGAACGTAACCCGGTTGGCCCAGGCTCTATCGAACACAAAATGGGGATTAAAGCCTCTGCCACGTGTGTCATGAACTTTGATGGTGCCAAAGGCTATCTGGTCGGTAAAGAAAACGAAGGCCTGGCAGCCATGTTCGTGATGATGAACTATGAACGTCTGTCAATGGGTATTCAGGGTTTAGGCGCCTCTGAATTTGCTTACCAGAATGCAGCACAATATGCGACTGACCGTTTACAGGGCCGCAGCGCTTCAGGTGTACAATCACCAAACAAACCGGCTGACAGCATTTTAGTACATGGCGATGTACGTCGTATGCTCTTGAATGTGCGTGCCAACAACGAAGCATCACGTGCCTTTGCAGTCTATGTCGGCCAACAGCTGGACATCACCAAATTCTCGACTGATGCAGACGCGGTGAAAAAAGCCAATGACCGTGTGGCGCTGCTAACGCCTATTGCCAAAGCCTATTTAACCGATACCGCTTTCCAGGCAACACTGGATGCGCAAATGTGCTTCGGTGGTCATGGCTATATCCGTGAATGGGGCATGGAGCAATGTGTACGTGATTTACGTATTGCGCAAATTTATGAAGGTACCAATGGCGTACAGTCACAAGATTTAATTGGCCGTAAAACCATTAAATGTCAGGGTGCCTATATTGCAGAATATATTGCTGAAATCCGTGACTTTGCCAACCAGTTAGGTGCCGATCTGAACTTCATTAAAGATGCGACCTTAGATGCAGCTACAGAAGTCGAATCAGTAACACAATACATTCTGAATGCGGCGTCTGAAAATGCGGAATTCCCGAATGCCGCAGCGGTCGATTATTTACACGCGGTTGGTCTGCTCAGCTTTGCCTATATGTTTGCCCGTATTGCCCAAGCGGCACAGGCCAAACAGGGTGAGTTCTATCAGAACAAGCTGGCATTGGGTCTGTACTTTGTACAACGTATTCTGCCAGAGCTGGAAATGCGAATTACCCGTATCAAAGCCGGTTCTGATGTGATCATGAAATTCTCGGAAGATTATTTCACTCATCAGGCTTAAGCTTTTTATCTCTCAAAAACGCCTGCACTGTCAGGCGTTTTTTTATAGCATCCATGTTTTCCTGCTGTTTTTACACCACTTTTCCTGTAGTTGTGCACAGTTTTTGCATGAGTTTTCTCATTCAATCAGCAGCATCAGGAGGAGCATATGACAGCACGGCATCCCAAAGTAGAAAAAATAGAAACCCTCCTCGACCGGTTGGGTAATCTGGCCGTTGAAAGTTTTCACTATATTGCCCTGTTCGTGATTGGCTGTATGGTGATCTGGTCGGCCGGCCATACTGTGGTCGATATTCTGACCGTCAAACAATATGCCACGATTGATGATATTTTACTGCTGTTCATTTATTTGGAGCTCGGTGCCATGGTGGGTATTTACTTTAAAACCAACCACATGCCAGTACGCTTCCTGATTTATATTGCCATTACCGCCCTGACCCGGCTGCTGATTTCCGATATCCAGCACGACCATAAAGCGGATATTGACCTAGTAATTATTACCGGTTCGATTCTGATTCTAGCCTTTGCGATTCTGGTGGTACGTTTTGCCTCCTGGAATTATCCATCGGTAATTCGGGATAAACACAGTGAAAAACCGTTGCCACAAGGCAAGACCCCACGCCCGGAAGATGATGAACTGGCCTAAACACCAAAATCACATCCATCATTCAAATCTGAAGAACAAAAAGCGCGCCTGGATACCACTACGGCGCGCTGATTTTTGAGTGAAGATTCACCGGATCATCAGTTTGGTTCAAATAGTTTTCCTTAGCGCTGGAGCGCTCCGGATGATCTAACGGTTTGGCACCAAAATATAACGACCATTTTCATAAATCCAGTAGCTGCCATTTGGCGGAGCCGGCAAACCTAAACGGCGCCAGTCAGTAATGATGGTCTGCGTGCTGCTTTCAATCCGGGCCACATTCGGGTCACCATTGACCCAGCTATAACTTTGCGAATTCTGGTAAATGGTGGTGGGCGCCTGATATTGAATACTGATGCCCGGACGTACCGGTTGATGGCCCCAATGCGGATGTGGTGGATAATATTGTGGCGGCCTGTGCTGCGAATAAGACGGACGATGCTGTGGATAATGCTGCGCATGCGATTTACGCTCCACACCCTGATAACTGGCCCAGCGATTGGTATCGGCCAGCGACAATGTCGAGATGGCAGACAACCCAATGCCCAACCATAAACCTGCTTGCATTCTTTTCATCACCCGACTCCCAAACATCAGCCCATTGATTTTACTATAAAACAGGATTAAGGATAAAAAATGAACATACATGCTTTATACAAGTTTTTTAGATGAATGGTGGCAGATCGGCCGTATTTCTCAGTGAAAATAATGGCCTACTTTTATGCTACACTCGCTTTTTTTCATACTAGGTTCATGCTTGTGTCTGATTTAAGTTTTGATCGTCTTTATGAATATTTCTGCAAAGTACCCAGTGTTCAAAAAAACTTGATCGATGCCTATGGCACAGATGGTGCTCAGGCATGGTGGTTTAAATTTCAGATTAATGTAGCACACCCACTGGCCTGGCAAACCGTGCAGGAACTGGGTCATGTGCTGAACTATATTTCCAAGAATGAACGTTTGCCAACGCAGTTTTTACCGGTATCGCCACCACCTTATATGAATGGTGAGGCCAAAGATTTCCTGTCTTGGGTAATCCAGTGTAATCATGCCGATTTCCCGCCCGATGTGGTCTGCGACTGGCTGGAAGCGCGTTTGCCGAATCCAGTTGAGGATGAAAGCCAGTGGAAAATTAAAACCGATCTGAGCGAGCTGGATGAGCTGTCCGATAAAGATCTGGATGAACTGGTACCACCGAATCCGGGGCAAAACTAAGCGTTAAACCTTAATCTTGACCTCTCCCTGACTCTCTCCTAGAAGGTTAAGGAACGCGTGTCTCCCTAACCTTCTCTTACGAAGAGGAGAAAAAGCTATTGTTCCTAACCTCTCTTGTAAGAAAAAGGAAATTGCTCCTCCTTAACTCTCTCTACAAGGTGGAAGAAAACTCATTCTTCCAGCTCTCTTATAAGCAGAAGCCACTGCTTCCAAACAGAAGCGTGGAATAAGGAAGATTAGAACGTCGACCAGCCACTCCATTCCATCAAACGATACAGTCCATATTTCAGCGTCGATTCATCGGCATACTGGGCATAATCCACGCTCATCTGACGGCCATTTAAGTTTGACCAGGCGGTATCAAAATACTGCTGGGCATCTTGAAATACCGGTGCTTGAGCCGGGCCTAACACGCGTAAATTGGTTTCCAGATTATAATTTTTTAAATTCCGCGCGGTGAAATTGGCCGAACCTAAAATCATCTCCTGTTGCTGGGCATTGCGCTTGATTAGCATTTTGCTATGACATTGCTCGCCTTGGGTATTACACCAGCGCAGTGGAATGCCGGCCTGATGTAATTCTGCTGCCACTGGCCGGTTCGGTACGCCATTCTTTTCCAGACCAAACGCATCTTTATTGGCATCGAGCAGCACCCGCAATTTCACCCCACGCTCATGGGCTGCAAACAGGCTTTTGACAATCTGGCGCTCGGACAGATAGAACATCACCAGATCGACCTGTTCATTGGCTTTGGCGCTATTGATCAGGTTTAAAGTCGCATCATAAATGGCTTTTTCAGTCAGCACCTGCACCTGCGGTTCAGTAGCAGCGGCCTGAAACTCACCGACAATCACTCCGGGAATATTGCTGCCGGACATGAGCGCCACCGACTGCTCGGTTTTTAGAATATCTACCGCGGTGTTGCCTTTGACCACCAGCGCCACATTGGAGTGATGGGAACTGGCATCATGCGGATTCATTGAGGTCACCAGAGCTTCCCAGCCGTCCGGGGTATCAACCACAATGGTTTTACGGTGATTGGCCTTAAAATTTAGCAGCTCGGAATAACTACGCAGGGTGATTTTGCCCTCACCAAACGGATTGGCCAGCCAGCCAGCCTCCGGATTATTGCGGATGCCCTGACAGCAGATGTACCAGAACCCGGACCACATCGGATTGGAAGCGCGTAGCGGGGTTAAATTGGTTTCGATCACATCAATTCCGGCCTGGCGCAGTTGCCGATAATGCTCTGGCGCAAGCCCGCCATAAACCGAGTTAATCGGATCGGTAATCAGCCTGATTTCAATATCCGGCTGGGTACGGCGTTTTTGAATCAGTGCATCAGTCAATTGCTGACTGAGCGGTTGATGCTGGGCCTGTGATGCCCCGGTTTGCGGATTAAACAGGAACATATCCAGCACAATTAAACTTTGTGCTTCATCAATCAGGCGCAGCATTTCATTAAAAATCTGATGATCATAATGCTGCTGGCCCTGTGCATCCAGATAGGTCTGATCGGCCAGAAATTTGACTTCGGCATGACGTAGCGGTCCCGCATAATTCAAACCATCCGGTAAGGGCTTATAGGTATGATACAGTGCCGAGGATAAATAGCTTAACGCCAGCAGGCCCATCATCACGCCCAGATAACGCCGTGGTGACCAGTTCAGTTTATTGTGAATTCGTTGAAAGATACGCATAAGAAAAAACCTAACCTAATCAACTCAGGCTAGGTTTTCTTCAGGCTTTTTTCAAGAGGATTTCCGTGACATCCTCTTGATTTTGGCAATAAATTTAAGTTCTGCTTAGAAGTTATATTCTAAACCAACGGTAAAATTACGGCCCACTTGCGGAATATTGGACAGGAATGAGGTGTGTGAATAAACCTGATCATCCAGCAGGTTATTGGCTTTAAAGAACACGCGGTAGTCCTGGTTATTCGCCATGGCACCTGCATACGCCAGACCGACATTGACCATGTTATAACCTTCTGTTTCTTGTTCATACGCTGCAATTTTGTCTTGCTTAAATACACGATAGTATTCCGCCATACCCGACCAACCATCGGCAAAGTTAGCATCTACTTTAGTTCCCAAACGGCCTGCAGGTACACGTGGTGCATTTTGGTTATCTATTTCGCCACGAACATAATCACCAAACACACTGAGTTTATAATCTGGGCTCAGCTGATAGCCTAACTTGGCTTCTGTACCGTAGAATTTGGCTTTGTCTTGAGTATATTCAAGTTCTAAGAATCCTTCCTCATTTCTCGCCCCTTGAGCCTGTCCATAAATATAGTTGTCAAACCAGTTATGGTAAACATGCAGCGAATAATCAAATTTGTCGGCTTCATAGTGTAAACCTAGCTCTAAATTATTCGATTTTTCTGGACTCAGATTCACATTACCATGCTCAATAGTTTTTGTGGCGTAGTGTTTACCTTGCGCATATAACTCTTGTGCCAACGGTAAACGTTGCTGGTGTGAACCTGTAAGCGACAATTTATAGTTGGGTGCAAACTGCCAATTGGCTGCAGCAGACGCAGACACACCTGTATCTGAATAGTCTTTTAGATCAGCATCAACATCAATTTTTTGATGTTCAACCCGTGCACCAAGTTCAACATGTACATCACCAAATTGTTTATGCTCTAAACCAAATAAGCTATATTTTTCAGTTTTCGTATTTGGCATAAGTACGGCATGATCATGTCCGTCATGTTCATCTTCAGCATGATCATGCGCGGCAGCAGTAATAATATCTAATTGTTGTTGACTATATTGGGTACCAAATACACCTTCCCAACCTGCAACGGGTTTGTGCACCAATTCCAAACGTGCATCATAACCTTTATTTTTAAAGTTACTGATGACTTCATTTTCTTCCAGCTCGTCATGTTCATAATCGGTATAGCTGGCATGGGCACGTAACTTGTCAAAGCCGGAAAATGGCTGGTCCAGTTCTGTACGGACATCATAACGGTGTGATTCCAGATCGACCCATGGACCACCATGATGCGCATGGTCATCACCATGATCATCGTGAGGAGGACATTCAATTATATTCGGATTGTCATGATCTGGCCCACAACCATGATATTCATGACTATGCCCTGGTAAACCGTATTTGTCCTGACGGTTGCTATAAGACACCCCGACAAAACCACGGTCATGAATCCATGAGCCGCCAATATTCACGGTTTGCCCTTCTGCAAAGGTATTGTCTACACGACGGGCTTTATCAAAATGTGTTTCATGTTCTTCTTCAGCATCATGTCCATGATCATGATCTTCATGGCCAGCTTCATCATTATGATGTTCTACCCAGTAATCCGGCGTAATATAGTTATTTGCTTTACGTTTGGAGCCTTCTACACGTAAGGCAAAGTTGTCACCAATTGCTGCTGTTACCCCCGCACTGGCCAGCTTCTCATCGCTACCCGAGTTATAGCGCACGCCGACGGTGCCCTCTAAGCCATCTGCTGGGATTTGGGTTGGAATTTTCTGATCGGTTACATTGACCAACCCCCCCACGGTACCAGCACCATAGAGTAAAGTCGATGGACCACGAATCACTTCAACCTGTTTTGCCAGAATTGGATCTACCGTAACCGTATGGTCTGGAGATAAAGTCGATACATCGGCAGTTTCAGATGCGTGTTGTAAGACTCTGACACGCGGGCCATCTTGACCACGAATCACAGGACGGCTTGAACCTGTGCCGTACTGATTTGAATATACACCCAGTTCATCAGCCAGTGCATCACCAATGGTTGTTGGGCGTTCCGCCAATACTTTCTGTTCCACCACCTGATCTGCTACCGCAAAGTCTGCTGCAGTCTGAACCAGAGGATGGGCTTTTAGCTGGATGGTTTCAAGTTGCTGTGCATTGGATAGATTCGCCTCATCTGCAAAAACCACAGGGGCCACAACAGCAAAAATAGACAGTGTTATTAAATTCTTATGGAAGGACATGACTCAGGCTCAGAGTAACAAATTTGAATAATGTTATAATATAACATTCCAACTGTTTTGCAATAAAAAACATAAAATTCATCTTTGCTTGGTTAAGCTATAGGGCCTCGCGGATTTTTCCGTTTTTATTGTCTACGCCTGTATGCCCTTTACCTTATCTCATGCAGTTTTAGCACCACCCATTGCCCAGCTGACAGGCCATCGTCTTCCCGTTGCAGCCCTCGCTATTGGCTGTATGCTGCCCGATTTAAGCCGTCTATTTACCACCGATCAGGGCGGCTTGAATCATTTATGGAGTTCAATTGTTCATCCAAATTTATGGCTGGGTCTGGCTTTTTGTGCGGCGTGGTATCTGATTTATCGTCCGGTGCTGTATCGGGCGCTAGGCATACAACATGAGCTCAATCTGGATTCGTTCAAGTCGGCCCTTGGTTTTTTACTTGCGGTAATCCTCGGGCTATTGCTGGGCAATGCCACCCATTTAATTTGGGATGGTTTAACTCACGTCGACTTTCGCACTTTTGCCTTTCATAACGTCTTAAGCCAGCCGGTGTCCTGGTTCTCCCAGACCTATCCACTGCATTTTATCTTGCAGATTGGCAGTTCGCTTCTGGCCCTGCCGTTTTTGCTGTGGATGTGCTGGCGTTATTATCAGCGCTATCGTCAGCACTGGCCAGTGAGCCGACGGGTCAAACAAGCGGCAGCCATCCTGATTGGCCTGGCCATTTTGCTAGGTGCTTATTCGGTCTGGGATTATGCCCGCTATTTCAGTGATGAACTCTGGTATAGCCATCGTTATTATTTTCTGGGCCGGGCTTTTAATGAGTTTAGTCAGGGTGCACTCATAGCTTTAACCCTAGGTTGTATTTTATTTTTAGCATTGGATAAAAATTAATGGCCTAACTTTAAAATCTAGGCCATTCTTTACAGTTATTTCGTCAAGATTGCTTCTTTTCTAAAGATAAACCCAACAATCAGTAAAATAATAAAGTAGTGAATATAAACAGGTAGAACAAAAAATAAGTAATACTCTGTTAAACCACAAATCAGATAATAAACCACATAAATAATACCTAAAAGAGCATATCCTCTTAACTCAAAATTAGAAAAGTAGCGTAGGAATTTCTTAATAAAGAATAGTAAAATTGATCCATAAATAAGCACCAGACCCAATAACCCTAAGATGCCATGTGCAGCCAATTCATGAAAAAAAATATTATGCATATGTTGAAAGCATGTCGGTAGCTGACCACTTTCTTTTAGCTCACAATTATGCGCCTCAATTCCATAGCCACCAACTCCAATAATTTGGTTATTTTCAAAAATTTCTAAAGACTCTTTCCATAGGAAAATTCTGACACCACTACTTGTTTTATAATTATTCTCAGCCAATTGAACCGTATCCGCAGAAAACTGCTGTAATCTATTTTTGATAGGAGAGTTATCCCACACTATATTTATTAAAATAAATGAGAGACTTAAGCTAAGCATTAGTATAACTTTCTTTATCTTATATTTATAAAAATGCAAAGTATAAGCAATTAATACAAGCGGTAATCCAATCCAAGTTCCTCGTGTACCATGCAAAATCAAAACAAAAATTAACAACAAGCATAAAACTAAATAAAAGTAACTAACAACCCCTTCCTTAAGAAAAGAATAAAATAAAGCAAAAAAAGCTAATGATATAAAAGTTATATCAAAAATAATAATAGGATTAAAAAATTGACTTAATAAACCTCTATTAAAATCTAAAATAAAACTATTATAGAAAGTATAAATAAATATAAAGCTGATAAAGAAAATTAAAGGTTCAAAAATATACTTTTCCCCTTGATTGAAAAAGACAATAAGGTAAGGAAGGAAAAGAAGAGGGATAACCCAAAAATATTGATTTGCTATTTTTGTATAGGTTTCTATCAATCTAACAGGAATTTCATCAAATCGTCCCAACAGCCAATAACTTAAAGTAAGAAAAATAAAACCAGATAAACAAAAAACCAATATATGTAAATCTATCTTAATTTTCTGATACTTAGTTGAAAGAAACCCCAAGATAAGGATAAGAACCGAATAGTAGTAAACATCAGCCCCTTTATCGAATACAGCTTGAATTAATAACGCACAAAATATCAATAGAATAAGATAGAAAGACTTATTCCTTAAAACCAACTCCACATCCACCCCAGATCAAAATTCTAAAAATTATTCATTATTATTTCATATCTTGCTTTTTTTTCTAAGATTCAACTTTAAAAAATCAGTGGTTTATGTTTTTTCATAGTGAAGTTCTTGTGACAAAACCTGCAAAGAGGCATAATCCAACATTTACTTCAAGCGGTACGCTGTTTACGTATGCGCTGTCATTAACCCATATAGTTGGATTTTTACGCTATGATGCGAACTCATTACTGCGGTTCTTTAACCGAAGCTCAAATCGACCAAACCGTAACCTTGTGTGGTTGGGTACATCGTCGCCGTGACCACGGTGGGGTGATCTTCCTGGATATGCGTGACCGTGACGGTCTGGTACAAGTGGTTATCGACCCGGATACCCCAGAAGCATTTGCCACAGCAGATAAAGCTCGTTCTGAATTCGTATTAAAAATTACAGGCCGTGTACGCCGCCGTTATGCGGGTACTGAAAATGCCAATATGGTCAGTGGCCAGATTGAAGTATTGGGCAAAGAAATTGAAGTGCTGGCTCAATCTGAAACGCCTCCATTCCCACTGAATGATGAAAACACCAATATTTCTGAAGAAATCCGTCTGAAATACCGCTTCCTGGACATCCGTCGTCCAGAAATGTTAGAGCGCTTACGTTTCCGTTCTAAACTGACCAACCTGATTCGTAACTACTTCGAAGACAATGGTTTCCTAGACGTTGAAACTCCAATTTTGACTCGTGCAACGCCTGAAGGTGCACGTGACTACCTGGTTCCAAGCCGTGTATCTAACGGTAGCTTCTACGCACTGCCACAATCACCACAGCTGTTCAAACAGTTATTGATGGTGGGTGGTATTGACCGTTATTACCAAATCGCCAAATGTTTCCGTGACGAAGACTTACGTGCGGACCGTCAGCCAGAATTCACCCAGATCGACGTTGAAACATCGTTCATGAGCGATGATGACATCATGGATCTGATGGAACGTTTGACGGTGAAGATGTTCAAAGAGCTTCTAAACGTTGAATTCGATAAATTCCCGCGTATGACCTATGCCGATGCGATGCGTGACTATGCATCAGACAAACCGGACCTGCGTATTCCGTTGAAACTGATTGATGTTGCAGATTTAATGCAAGACGTTGAGTTCAAGGTATTCGCTGGCCCTGCCAAAGATCCGAAAGGCCGTATTGTGGCACTTCGCGTTCCGGGTGCAGGTTCACTGCCACGTAGTGCAATTGATGAATACACCAAATTCGTGGGTATCTACGGTGCCAAAGGTCTGGCTTACATCAAAGTCAACGAACTTGAAAAAGGTATCGAAGGCCTGCAATCGCCAATCGTGAAATTCATCGAGCCAATCGTGCTGGATCTCTTAAAACGCGTTGGTGCTAAAAATGGCGACATCGTCTTCTTTGGTGCAGATAAAGCCAAAGTTGTAAATGATGCAATGGGCGCGCTTCGTGTCAAGATTGGTCATGACATGAATCTTTCAACGTGCGAATGGGCTCCGCTTTGGGTGGTTGACTTCCCAATGTTCGAAGAAACTGATGATGGCAAATGGACTTCTGTGCATCACCCATTCACGCTGCCGAAATCAAGCGTTGAAGACGTGAAGAACAACCCGGGTGCTGCGCTGTCTGTCGCTTACGACATGGTATTGAACGGTACTGAAATCGGTGGTGGTTCCCTGCGTATTCACAACCTGGAAATGCAAAAAGCCATCTTTGAAGCTTTGGGTATTGGTGAAGAAGAAGCTGAAGAGAAATTCAGCTTCTTACTGAATGCTTTACGTTACGGTGCACCTCCACACGGTGGTTTAGCATTCGGTCTGGACCGTTTAGTGATGCTGATGACTGGCGGTGCGTCTATTCGTGATGTGATTGCCTTCCCGAAAAC
This sequence comes from Acinetobacter sp. Q85-2, assembly GCF_013420555.1. Taxonomy (NCBI): domain Bacteria; kingdom Pseudomonadati; phylum Pseudomonadota; class Gammaproteobacteria; order Moraxellales; family Moraxellaceae; genus Acinetobacter; species Acinetobacter sp. Q85-2. The sequence continues at coordinate 13,823 of NZ_VOXW01000026.1, read as the reverse complement.
CAAGACTGCTGAATGTCCATTGACTCAAGCACCAGCACCAGTTGAAGCGACTCAACTGCGCGATTTGGGTATTCGCTTACGTGAAAAACCAAAAGCGGAATCTCAAGAATAATAGCTTGTCATTCTAAAGAAGCCCTGCACTTGCGGGGCTTTTTTATTACATTGAGATCACTGCCGAGCAATGGCATAATAACTGCAGTTTTCATTCTTAGGTGATTCAGCGATGGCAATGCGTCCTGCAGTACGTAACCGTGGCATCATGCTTATTGTCTTTTCGATTGTACAATGGCTGTTCATGCGTTATATCTTGGCGAATAACCTGTTTGCGCTTGATACCAATGACCGTATTGTGTATTTCAGCCTGAGTAGTATTATCGGCGCCTTGCTGATTTTTGTCGGACTGATTTATATGGTCTTAAAAGGCAATGCCGATCGACCATAATTGTGCGGACTCTTGCTTGATTCATGTATTCCCTTCTTAAAAATTTCTCCAAACTCCCCCTGCGTTTGATTCAGGTCACTGCCCGATCTGTGGGCTGGTTACTGTATGTGAGCAACTCCTCTGCCCGACGTGTGACAGAAATTAATTTAAAGTCTGCTTATCCGGAGTTATCCGAATCGGAACGGGATCAGCTCACAAAGCGTAGCCTGAAAAGCCAATGTATGACCTATGCAGAATCGGTCAAGATTTGGGGTTCTGCGCCGGAGTTTGCCCTTGAGCAGATCAAGGCCGTGCATGGGGAAGATATTTTTTTAGACGCCCTGCAAAACCCGAATGGGACCTTGGCAGTGGTGCCGCATTTTGGTACCTGGGAATTGATGAATGCCTGGGTGAATTTACATACGGCACCGGTCATTATGTATAAACCGAGCAAAAATCCGGATGTAGACCGGTTTATGCTGGAAGCACGGCAGCGTCTTAATGCCACACTGGTACCCACCGATGAAACAGGCGTACGTGCCTTATTTAAGCATTTAAAACAAGGTGGATTTGCCGCAATTTTACCAGATCATGTGCCTAAAGAGTCGGGTGGCATTTATTCACCTTTCTTTGGTCAGAATGCACTTTCCTCTACCCTACTCTCAAAACTGGCAGCCAAGACCCAGTGTTCAGTGATTGGTTTAAGCTGTTTACGCCGTGAAGATTTAAGTGGCTTTGAGCTGTATGTACAGACCTTATCTGCAGAGATTAATGCCAAAGATTTGCAGCTTTCAGTCGACACACTTAATAAAGAAATGGAGCGCATGATTAATGCCGCTCCAGAACAGTATTTGTGGGGGTATAAAAGGTTTAGGAATATAGAGGTAAGTAAAAACTTATATGATCTAGAAAATCAAAAATAAAAATTCCTCAAGTCAATATCTTATATTAGAAAGTTATTTTTTAAACATTGGTGATATATATTTCATTGACTTTAGTTCATTAATTAAATTTAGTAATAGCCCACAGATTCCACCAGAAATGTATAAACTATTTTTAATATTAGCTAGCAGTCTAATTCTTACACTAACACTTTACCTATAATTCAGGTTCAATTATATTGAATTTTTATAGAAAATATTTATTCAACAGAAAGACCCCTATACTATTTATAGGGGATAATTTTAAAAATAAAAACACCAATTAGCTGTCGATAACACTTTAATATTTCTCTTTTTATCTTTTTTCCTATAGTGATCTGATCTTTTCTAAAGGTATATTGAGCTCGATCTCCTTCCAAAAAACTAGGAAATTTTTTAACTTCATTTAATATTTGATCTTGAATACATAAAGCTGGATACAATTGATAAACTTTTACGCTCTCCTCTATTATTGGATCATGAAATAAAATCCAATCTATAGCTTTAAATTTATTATTACTCCTAACCTTGTTAATTAACAGATCAACAATATCTTTATTTAGAAGATACCCAGCAGCGCCAAAATGATAATGCCTTAGTTGACAAATTTTTCTGCCAAAATATTCTTCCTCTTCTTGCCCAACAATAACTTTCTCTAGAAATGTCTCTAACTTCAGAATATGAAAATCTCTTTTAATCCAGTCATGATTTTTTAAAAATAAATGCGAATCTTTACCTAAATAAATATCATCTTCAAAAACTGAGAAATATTTAGAGTTATAAGCCTGAGCTCTTTTCCATACCTCTATATGACTTATTGCACAGGCCAATTCTGTAGGAGTCAGTCTAGTAAGATCACATTCAGGAAAATATTGCATAGCCAAGATCTTAGCTTGTGCAGGTGTTACAGCATCAAAAAACTCAAACTCAATGCCTTGTTCGTTAAAAACCTGTTCAATATGCTGTCTACGCTCTAAAGCAGAAGAAAGGCTAATAACAAAATTTTTCAAAATCAACACCAAAACAAACTTGTTTATTAACGACCCATTATATCCAAAAATAGATAAAATAAAATTGGAAAATTATAAACTATCCTTTATCATTTTAGCAGTTTTAATAAGTCTCTGTATTAATGAAAATCCTACATGTTCTATTAACCCGCATGCCCGTTCCACCACCAAAATATGGAGGAACTGAGCGTGTCTTATGGGCTTTATATTTAGGACAAAAGCAACTTGGACATGAAGTAAAATTTATGACCAAAAGCTCAAATACTCATCCAGATGCACTGACATTCGATCCTTCAAAAAAATTAGAAGCGCAAGTTGAAGGCTGGGCAGACATTATTCATTTTCATTTTTTATTTGAAGGTAATATTCAAACGCCTCATGTCTGCACAACACACAACCAACAATTAACCCCTAAAACTTTCCCACAAAATACTATTTTCCTATGCCAAAAGCATGCTGAGCGAAGTGGTGCTCAGGCCTTTGTTTATAATGGATTATTTTGGGATGATTATGGACAACCTAATCTAGATAAACCTAAAAATTATATTCACTTTTTAGCCAACGCTAAATATCGCGATAAGAATCTAAAAGATAGTGTTGAGATTGCACGTAGAGCAAATAAACCATTACACGTGCTTGGCAGCAATCGCCTTAGCCTAAAATGGAAACGTAATGGTAAATATCAACCTTATTTTTATGCAGGAAAAGATCTTAGCTTCCATGGCATGATTGGAGGTGAAGAAAAAAATGCTGTGATTCGAGATTCACAAGCTCTGATATTCCCAGTTTTAATCCATGAGGCTTTTGGACTTGCAATGATTGAAAGCCTGTATTTAGGCTGTCCTGTTATTGGCAGTCATCATGGTTCCGTTCCAGAGCTTATCATTCCTGAGGTGGGTCTGAGCACAGCAAGCAAGACCGAAATGGTAGAGGCCCTCAAGAATATTGGCCAATTTAGTCGAAAAGCCTGTCATGAATATGCTCGAGATCAGTTTAACCATATCGTCATGAGTAAAAAGTATCTCTCTTATTATGAGCAAGTTCTGAATGGTTACCCTCTACACGCTCAACCACCATACTGCCCAGGTAATTTAGACACAGCTCTTAGTTTAGAAGAATAACTCGGTTTTTCTTCTAAACACTTGCCTCACTATTGTTGCCATTCAAGATTTTGACATTCCTTCATCAAATAAGGTTGATGAGGGTTTAGCACCTCCCCCTTTATCACTTGCGTATATTTATCCAAATATCTCTGCGCCATTTTCTCAGCATTAAAATGATCTACAACATGCTGCTGACAATATAAGGGATCAAATTTTTGCGTATTAATCGCATCCACCAATAGATCAGCATTATTTGAAAGTACCCCGCACTCATGTGGTACCAGTTCAGGAATAGCACCATAAGGCGTTGAAAAAACAGGACAACCAAAATACATACTTTCAATAATAGCCAACCCAAAAGGTTCATGCCAACGCACAGGAAAGATCAATCCCTTCGAGCCATTTAATAATGAAAGCTTTTCTTGGCCGCCGACCATCCCATGAAATTTAATTTGAGGAGAAAAAGTTAAACGCAAACCACGTTTAAAATTAAAACGATCGCCTCCTAGCACATGTAACTGCTGTTTCGCTTTTTTTGCAATATGAATTGCACCTTTGACATTTTTCAAACGCCAAGCTGCTTTACCCAAAAAGTGATAGTAATTCCGCTCTCGCTTCCAGTCGACTTCACCATAATTCGACCAATCCAGACCATTTAACACATAAGAGTCTGAGTTGTGTCTTTGCGCATGATCACGAGAAACAAAAATGGTGTTTTGATTCAAACGCTCTTCAAGCTGAGCATTTCCATGCTCAGTCACTACATAGGGCACCTCTAAACCGGTAACGTTGGGCTGGAACTGGAAATGAACCACATCAATATCATCTGGAATCTGTGCAGAAATCGGTCGATCAGGATCCATTTCAATTACTTTCGCAAAACTACAGTGTGAACCTTTCGGCACAAGGAATATGACCTGATGCCCCTGCTCAACCAGTTGTTTTGCCAAATCCCAAATTACACGCTCTGTCCCGCCATAGGCATACACTGGTATAGAAGACATATTGGCAATTAAAATCTTCATTTTTTATTGCTCTCTTTATTCATTTGCCACAGCATCAAATACTTATCTAAAGTATAGCCCATGGATGCCATTGCCAGCAGATAACCATACGCCCCGCCCAAAAAGTCACCACGGATGATATATTCTCGTATAAAAGAGAAAATGCCACGCAATACAGCTGCAAATAAACCTATTTTTTTACCATGCTTAAATTTATCCGATGCCCAATCATGACTATAACGAATATTTTTCACTAGGAAATGGTGTAAATCATCGTTGGTTAAATGCTCTAAATAACCATTTAATTTTACAGCAGGCACATTCTTCTGATCTAAAGATTCATGAACTTCCAAAGATGAGTATTGGAAAGACTTATTGGCATATAACCGTGCTAACCTGTCTGCATACCAAAAACGTTTTTGCACTTCAACACCACAGAACTGATTAACACGCGCCAAGCTAAAAACTTTATCCGTTTGAAGTGGTTGCTTTAGCACCTCAACAATCGACTCCCGAAGGGCCTGATCAAGTCGCTCATCTGGATCCAGAACAAGTACATAGTCCTGAGTAGCATAACTTTGTGCTATCTGGCGCTGAATACCAAATCCTTTCCACTCACAGTTAACATACCATTTTACCCCGAATCGCTTGGCAATCTCTTCGGTCTGATCTGTACTGCCAGAATCAAGAATAATAATCTCATCAACAAGGTCATGCACTGTCGCTAAACATGCAGCTAAATGTTTCGACTCATTCTTTGCAATCATCACCAATGAAACAGTCGATTTTTTCTCAGATTGGTCAACTGGCTGAAGCTTTTTAATATTTTCTAGTGACTGATTAAAAGTTGCCAAAGCATGATTATTCTTCAAATCATATAAAATTGCATATTTATTAAAGGTATACTGTGTAAATAACAGAGAGTAAATGAATCCATACTGACCCATTAAGAAGCGGCCATCAATTAGGTATTGTTTAATAAACGCCCAGAACGTATGAAAAAACACGCCCAAAATACCAACTGTTTTCCCTCGTTGCTCACGATCGACAGCCCATGCTTTCGCATAATCTAAACGCTTTTCTAGCCAAAATTTAGGTGTAGGTGCGGTTTGATGCAAAAGAAAACCTTGCAGCTTCTCTGTTTTTGCTCCATTTAAAACAACTGACTCATGAACAAGATTATTGTCATACTGATAGCCTTTTGGAAATAAGCGCCAATGCGCCTTCACTGGCCAATAAGCATTATCAATTTGATGACCAAATATGCAATCCAAACGCTTAATTCCAAAGACCGTATCTAAAGGCGGCTGTTGAATTGCTTTTAAAATATTCTGCTGTAGCTGCTGTGTAACCACTTCATCTGCATCCAAAGCAAGAATCCATTCACCTGTAGCATAAGACTGTGCAAGTTGACGCTGTTTTCCAAACCCTGGCCAATTTAGATTTTCAAACCATTGTCCCCCAGCGTCTTCCACCAGTTGTCGGCTATGATCTGTGCTTCCAGAATCCAGTACAATTAACTCATCAATCCAGCCTTTTAATGCGGGTAACGATAATTCTAAGTTTTTTGCTTCGTTCTTAACAATCATGACCACACTTAAACGATATGGTCGTGCTGTATGATTTAATGCAGGATGTTGCTTCACTTACTGCCAAGCCTCTTTAATCCAATCCGATGGCAACACATAGCGATACCATTTTCCCCCACCACCATGAATTGCATCTGGTGGATTAATTTCCCCATGGAAAATAATAATTTTGGCACCTTCCGGTTTCACCGGCGGCTTAAAATAGGCCATCGGAATCTTTTGCAGACAATGATATTTATAGCTTTTACACCAGCTCTCTGGCCAGTAGCTTAATTTTTTCTCCTGATCGACATACCAGGACAAATACGCCTGTTCATTACGGAACTTCTGACGGATCTCATCAAAATGCTCACGGAAATATGGCAATAATCCCGGGAAAGCCCCCAGTTTAAAACGATAAACCGAACTGTTGCCGGTAATTCGCCATGGACGTTTCCAGTCATGAATAATCAGAAAATCACCCGGATGGGTAAAAAATGCATCGATATTATCGACAATGACCACATCTAAATCCAAGAATAGCGCATTGCCTGTCAAGCCATATAAATCTGGCTCAAACGTCGACAGCTTGTTCCAGCCACGCTCAGGCGCACCTTCTGGCAAAGCCAGCGGCGGGATCGGGAAACATTCCACTTCCGGATTAATGCCTTCAGTACGGTCAGTCAGGCAGACCATTTTAAAGTCGACTGTGGTATGGCGTTTGACCATATTGTACAAACGGTTAACGTATTCCGAACCGTATTTGGTTCCCCATTTCATGCACAGAACAACATTCTGTTCCTGCATTAAAGAAGATTGAGAGTTCATCTCTGTTTCATGTAAAGCCATGCCGCATGATCCACCTGAGCAATGGCGCCATCATATCACAGAGTTACAAATTAGCAGAATGGCTGCAAAGAAAAGCCACTGCAAAATAACTGTCAGAAAAACGTCATCGAACTTGCACATTCAAGATGCAGATTAGAACTCATCGCAGAACAACAATAGATTATGAAAATTAGTATTGTCGGTACCGGCTATGTTGGCCTTTCCAATGCCATGATTTTTGCGCAGCAGCATGAAGTGGTGGCGCTCGATATCATTCCTGAAAAAGTCGAACTGCTGAATTATGGCATTTCTCCCCTGCAAGACCCTGAAATTAGCGACTTCCTGAAAAATAAAGACCTGAATTTTAAAGCCACCCTGCATCAGGCCGATGCCTATCAGGATGCCGATTATGTGATTATCGCCACGCCGACCGATTACGATCCACAGACCAATTATTTTAATACCGACAGTGTCGAAAGCGTGATTCAGGATGTACTGTCAATTAATCCCTGCACCACCATGATCATCAAATCCACCGTTCCGGTCGGGTTTACTGAAAAAATCAAACAGAAATATCGTAGTGGAAATATTATTTTTTCACCGGAATTTTTGCGTGAAGGCAAAGCCCTGCATGACAACCTGTATCCATCACGGATTATTGTCGGAGAACAGTCGGAGCGTGCCCGACTGTTTGCCGATATGCTACTCGAAGGCGCCATCAAAAAAGACTGCCCGGTACTTTTTACCGGTTCCACCGAAGCCGAAGCCATCAAGCTGTTTGCCAACACCTATCTGGCTATGCGCGTGGCCTATTTCAATGAACTGGACACCTATGCACAGCTGTTTCAGCTGGATACCCGACAGATTATTGACGGCGTCTGTCTGGATCAGCGGATTGGCAAATATTATAACAATCCGTCCTTTGGCTACGGCGGCTACTGCCTGCCGAAAGACACCAAACAGTTGCTGGCCAACTATCACAATGTACCGAGCAATTTAATTCAGGCCATTGTCGATGCCAATGTCACCCGTAAAGATTTTATTGCCCAGTCCGTCCTGCAACGCAACCCGAAAGTGGTCGGTATTTACCGTCTGGTCATGAAAAGTGGTTCAGACAACTTCAGAGCATCGGCCATTCAGGGGGTGATGAAACGCATCAAAGGCCGCGGCGTGGAAGTGGTGATTTACGAGCCGACCTTGCAGGAAGATGAATTCTTTCACTCCAGGGTCATGCAGGATCTGGATGAATTTAAACACTATAGCGATGTGATTGTTGCCAATCGCCAGTCCGATGAACTGGCGGATGTGCTGGAGAAAGTCTATAGCCGCGATATTTTTGGTATGGATGATTAAGAACATTTTCCCAGCCAATAAAAAAGGACTCAGCTGAGTCCTTTTTTACAGTTTGCACTTATTTTACATAAGTTAACCAGTGTGCATATTTCGGATCTTTGCCCTGCACTGCATCAAAGTAGGCTTTCTGGATTTGCGTGGTGATTGGACCACGGACACCTTCACCAATCTGACGGTCATCGTATTCACGGATAGGCGTTACTTCTGCAGCCGTACCCGTAAAGAAGGCTTCATCGGCAATATAGAATTCGTCACGTGTAATACGGCGCTCAACCACGTCATAACCCAAGTCTTTAGCAATGGTAATAATCGATTGACGGGTAATCCCATCCAGCGCACCACCAGCGATGTCTGGAGTGTGAATTACGCCATCACGTACCAAGAATACGTTCTCGCCTGAACCTTGGCATACATAACCTTGTGGATCCAGCAGCATCGCTTCGTCATAACCTGAATGCGCCACTTCTTGGTGTGCCAGAATCGACAGCGTATAGTTACCAGACGCTTTGGCTTTACACATGGTCACGTTTGGATGATGGTGGGTAAATGATGAGGTTTTTACGCGAATACCCTTCGCCATTGCCTCTTCACCCAGGTAAGCACCCCAGCTCCACGCTGCAACCACGGCATGAATAGTATTATCTGTTGCCGCAATACCGAGTTTTTCAGAACCAATAAAGATGATTGGACGTAAATAGCAAGATGCCAGTTTATTTTCACGCACCACATCAATTTGTGCTTGCTCTAAAGTTGCCTGATCAAACGGCACTTTCATTTGATAAATTTTTGCAGAATTTAACAAACGCTTTGTGTGCTCTTTTAGACGGAAAATAGCCGTTCCATTCGGGGTTTCATAGGCACGGACACCTTCAAACACACCCATGCTGTAATGCAGGGTATGGGTCAACACGTGAGTTTTGGCCTCACGCCAGTCAACCAGTTGTCCATCTTGCCAAATAAAACCATCACGATCAGCCAAATTCATGCCATAAACTCCAATTTTTCACAATTATTCACTCTCCAGCGCAAATGCTGCAGCTGGATCAATCAGTCTTTGCCATAACTTGCAAACGGTCATTCGGGTATCGTGCCAGTCGCTTGCAGACACTTGCATGGATTGATTTGCAAGGGCTAAGCGGTGGCTCTCTGCGCGTTCACGGAGATAAGCTTGAATCAGAGCAGTCGCATCGTTGCTGGATAAGCAACCTGTCTTTGCGGCATCCTCAAGGATTCGTACATTGTCGGAGTAATGGGCGAGATCTTTATTCGTCCCACTCCACGCTAACACCGCATACTGTGCCATAAATTCGATATCAACGATACCACCTGCATCCTGTTTTAAATGAAAAATTCCATCTTTTTTTTGCTCATTTGATGAACCGAGATGGTCTTTCATCTTCTGGCGCATTTTCAGCACTTCGGCACGCACATGCGCCTGTTCACGTGGCTGGGTCAGAATCCGGCAGCGTAGCTGCTCAAACTTGTCCCGAAGGCAGCGTTCACCCGCAATACTGCGCGCGCGTACCAGCGCCTGATGCTCCCACAGCCAGGCACTTTTTAGCTGATAATGCTCAAAGGCTTTCAGGCTGGTGACCAGTAATCCTGCTTCCCCAGACGGACGTAACCGGGTATCGACTTCATAAACGCGGCCATCTAAAGTCTGAGTGGTCATCAATGACACAAACTTTTGCCCCACCCGCATCGCAAACTCAAAACCGCTGATGGGTTTGAGCCCGTCGGTATCGGCCTGCTCATCCATATAATGAATAAAGACCAGATCCAGATCCGAGCCATAACCGAGTTCAATCCCGCCTACCTTGCCATAACCAATCACGGTAAAAGCCATATGATCCAGCGTACAGCGCTGACCTTCGGCATCCAGCGGGAAACCATGTTTTTTCGCGGTAATCTGATAAGCCAGATGCAAGGCTGCATTGACTGACACTTCAGCAATATCGGTGAGCGCATCAGAGACTTTCATCAGCGGACTTTCTGCCAGTACATCACTGGCTGCCACTGCCAGTACATTGGATTTTTTAAACAGGCGCAGTACCCGCATCTGGTCTTCGACCTGATCGACCTCAATCCGCAGCAATTGCTGACGCAAGGAATCTTCCAGATCCTGACGTTTCGGCAATTCAAAATCCATCGACAGAAATTCATCCAGCAGCACCGGATAATGGGTCAGCTCTTCACAAATCCATGGACTGACGGTGGCCATTTTTACCAGACGTTGCAATGCGCCTTTGCTTTCAATCAGCATCACCAGATACACGGTACGGCGCATTACCGATTCCACCAACGGCATCAACCGTACCAGCGCAACTTGCGGCATATCTGACTGCAACACTGCTTCGACCAGATGCGGCCAGAAGGTTTTCAGACGCTGTACCGCTTTGGCCGGTAATTTTTTCAGCGCATGTCCATACCAGAATTCATGCACCAGATTTTTGGCCTGATCATCCAGCACTTCATTCAGGCGCTGTTCCAGCTGGCTAAAACTTTCGACCAGCGGATCAGGTTCTTTTTCTTTAATTAAATGCTCAAACTGATAGATGACCTTGGCGCGTTTTTCATCTAGAAAAGCCATAAAATCTGGCCAGCTCGCAAAACCTAAAGTGCTGATCAAACGCTGACGCAATTCTGGCTCGGTCGGTAAGGACTGGGTTTGCTGGTCATTCAGCGCCTGAATCGCATGTTCAACCCGGCGCAGAAATAAATAGGCATCTTCCAGCTCGGCCACGGCTTTGCTGTCCAGCAATTCAGCTTCATCCAGATGATTCAGGCTGACCAGACATTGCCGGTCTTGTAGCTCCAGCTTGTACCCGCCATAAATCAGTTGAAACACCTGCACAATAAACTCAACTTCACGAATCCCGCCAGCGCCGAGTTTAATATCATCTTCCAGATGACGACGCTGCACTTCGCGCTCAATCATGGCCTTCATTTCACGCATGGCTTCAAAGGCAGTGTAATCAACATATTTGCGGAATACGAACGGCCGGGTCATCTCCAGCAGTTCATCCCCTTCTTTGCCTCCGGTGACAATGCGTGCCTTGATCCAGGCATAGCGTTCCCATTCACGGCCGTGCTGGCTTAAATATTTTTCCAGCGCCACATGGCTAATCGCTAGGGCCGAACCATCGCCCCAGGGACGCAAACGCATATCAACCCGGAACACAAAGCCATCGGCGGTGATATGGTCGAGCAGATAAATCAGTTTCTGTCCCCATAAAATACAGAACTGCTGCACATCAATACATTTACGACCGTTGGTTTCGCCCTGCTCATCGAAGGCAAAAATCAGGTCAATATCGCTGGATAAATTCAGTTCCTGCGCGCCATGTTTACCCATGGCAATCACAATCAGGTCCTGTACTTTACCGTTATAGCCCACCGGCTCGCCATGCTTGGCCACCAAGGGAGCCCGGGCAAAATCTTTGGCTGCTGTTACACAGACATCGGCGAAATCGGACAGTTCACGGGTCAGGGTGACCACATCGGTTAACTGGTTGGCATCTTGCCAGATCCAGCGAAACATCAGCCGGGCACGTAAAATCCGCAGACTACGCATCCACTCGGTTTCATCCTGAATATCCTGCAAGGTCGTTTGCACGGTGTGCTGAATCTGCTGGGTGCTTAAAGGGGTTAAAAACCGGTCAACTGCATAATCTTGTTCTAAGAGGGGTTGGTGCTTGGCCAATACCTGTTCTGCATATTGGCTGGCACCTAAGGTTTTGCGCAATTGTTCCGTATTCATTCACACACCCAAAGCTGACTGTTTTTTCTAGTTATATCAGGAGTCTGGCTATAGAGGAAAAGAAAATTGCGTTTTCTACATTTTTACTTTTTCGAACTGTATATCTTCCGGCATTAAAGCCTGATGCGCGCTGGTGGCCTGCGGCAAGGTCACAATAAAGGTGGTTCCTTCGCCTTCATTGGACTCCACCACAATTTCGCCTTTGTTCAGGTCGACAAAACGTTTACACAATACTAAGCCCAGACCAGTACCTTTTTCACCGGCTGTACCTTTGCTACTGGCCGTGACCGCTGCCTGGAACAGCTGTTCCATTTGCGACTGGCTCATGCCCAGACCAGTATCCTGAATATAGATATGCACGCCATCGTCTGCCTGTTCGGCGCGTAAAGTCACCTTGCCGGTACCATCTGTCGGGGTGAATTTCAGCGCATTCGACACCAGGTTCTGGATAACCGAAGTAATCATATTAATGTCGGCATAGACTTTAATATCATCATCAATCTGGTTAATCAGCTGAATATTCTTTTTCACCGCCAGACTGTTCAGCACATCGCAGACAATTTTCGACGACTGTTGCAGCTTGAAGTTAATTGGATGATAGATAAAGCGGCCGCCCTCTGCCATGGCCCAATTCAACAGGCTTTCCAGCAGGTTATAGGTCGATTGCGCAGTATCATATAAATAGTCGGCAATATTCTGCACACTGGAATCATCTAGCGTTTCGCGTTCTTGTGCCAGAACTTCGGAAAAACCGAGCAAGCCATGAAACGGCGCTCTTAAGTCATGCGCAATAATCTGGAAAAATTTGGTTTTACTGAAATTCAGCGCGGCCTGCTGCTCATACATTTCTTTTAGTTCAGCATGGTCGGCTTTTAACTCCAGATAATTCACCAAATTGGTGGCCAGATCACTGAGAATTTCAATCGCCTGCAGCGAAAAAGGCTGCTCGTTCTGGTCGAAAAACAGAATCTGTCCAATCGAGCGACCATCGGACATTTTCAGATCAAAGGCCATAAAGCGTTTTGCTTCTACGCCTAAAGAGCCAATACGCTCAACCAGTTGTATATAGTGAGGATGCTCGGTATGAATGCAGTCCTGACCATCAAACAATTCGACAATCTGGATATGATCGGGTGCAATAAAGGCTTTAAAACAGTCCTGATGGGCATACCATAAATAGGGTTCGCCCTCGAAGGCCAGCGCGGAACGCTCTACCCCTAAAATTTTACGGGCAGAGGATAAAAAACGCTCAATCTGATTGGTCGCAGTAAATACCCCCAATAACAGAGACAACCTGCATGCACTCAGCTGTTCAGTTTCTGAACCTATTTCAAGCAACTGCAACTTCATATCTGCCTCATCCGAGATCCATTCTTATAGAATATTTAGGCCATTTTTAAAGCCGATTGCTCAGCCCGGTTAACAAACTTTAACAGAGAATATAACACCAAACCCAAAAGAATAAACTAAACTCCCTCATTAATTTGTAACCTGAAAAAATTTTAACAAAAGGTATATTTTTATTACATTTATTAGGGTCTGTTGACATTTACTGTGCAAAAAAAATAGCGAGAAAGTAGAATTTAATCGCCAAACCAAATCTACTCCTCGCTATGCCTCGTACAATGTTGACTGATCAACACTGGTCTAAGTTAGAAAACATTTTCCGTAATTTTCGTATTTATCTCAAACAAAATCTTCGAAATTTTATTGAAGCTATTCTTTATAGAATCCGTACAGGCTGCCCGTGGCGGGATTTACCTGCTGCCTTCGGAAAGCCAAACTCCATATTCAAGAAATTTTCCCGGTGGTCGAAAGATAATAAGTTATTAAAAATATTTAAGTTAATTTCATCT
>NZ_VOXW01000025.1:0-41573 GCF_013420555.1 Acinetobacter sp. Q85-2 | reverse complement strand
GAGTAATTTAAACCAATCAATTAATGAAAATATATTCGATTAATCAACCAGTAAAAATCCACACAAGTTGTTCTTCATAATCTCTTAATGATCTTTCCAACACCTCGTCAGTGCCAGAAGCTGGACTCAAAACACTCGACAACTCAGCGATCCGCCTCGTTCATCACCGTGTATCTCGTCGGTATGGGGTGCATTCTAGAGAAATTTAAAAGCTTTGCAAGCACATTTTATAAAGTTTTAAGAAAAAAGTACCTGTCTGGTTATTTTTAAACCAGATTGCTGCATATTTCATCTGTATTACTAAGTTTAGCTAAGTAATTATAAAAATAAAGTAGTCCACTTAGACTTTAAATCTATAAATAAAAAACCAGCCGAAGCTGGTTTTATAATCTTTTCATTTTATTGCGGTTTTTAATTGGCCTGTTCTGCCAGCCACGACATAAATTTTTGTCGTTCTGTTTTAGACGCTTGTTGCCACAGCTGAATCAGTTGCTGATCTGCACCGGCAACATTGCTAACAGTTGCAACGGGTTTGGTTGTCACGACTGCTTGCGGACTATACACCGCTGCTGGTTGTGTCACCGATACAGGTGCGGCCTGCGCAGATTCTGTTGAAGAAGTACTAAATAAGTTTTGTAAAATGCCACGGTTTAAATCTTTGGCTCCAGCCTGCTGCACCAGCAGCTGATTTTTCGCATCAAATAAACCGAATACCGGCTGCTTGGCAAACTCCTTGGCATCATCATGCGTTTTTGGTGGATTCACCAGCCCTAAACGGTATGTGGCTTTATCTTGTAAAACCGGAGTTTTAATATGCACGATGCCCGAACGTACAATATCGTGTGAACCAATGCCCGGATGCTCTTCAAAAAACTGTACATAACGTACGCTCAGCACATTCTCGCCAGGCTGCACGCTATAGTTATGATTACTGCTAAACAGACGGCTTTTCACTTCCTGACCATTTAAACCTTCAACCTTAATTTCTTCCGGTGCCGTAATGGTCACTGCGGAAAAAGCTGTACTACTTAAACTTAAAGCCAGTGCTGCGAAGGATAAACGTAAAGCCATGCTGTTCACTCTAGTCAATTGTTCAATTTTAGTTGCACTATGCAGCGCTGAAATGACAGTTTTATGACAAAAATGGGGAAAGCCCAATTTCTCTCTTTTTAGTGTCGTTTTGCCATAAAAAAGAGCGCTGAATGCGCCCTTTCTTTGGTTTAGCTATGCAACTTAGTGAAAAGTTTTAAAACGATCTGCATCATTCATAAACTCTTTATCACCCGCTGGTGCTTCAATTGAACCGAACACCAGTTGCGCTCTTAATTTCCAGTTGGCTGGTACATCAAAGGTCGCCGCAACTTCTTCATCAATAATCGGGTTGTAATGCTGTAGCGATGCACCAATGTTGTTTTCTGCCAGCGCAATCCAGGTTGCAAACTGGGCAATCCCTGTTGAATGCTCTGACCATACCGGGAAGTTATCTGCATATAGTGCAAATTGTTCTTGCAGTGCTTTCACGACATCTTGGTCTTCATAGAATAACGCAGTACCAAAACCTGCGGCAAAGCTGCTGATTTTGCTGTCAGTTGATGCAAAGTTTTCAGCCGGCACCATTTTACGCAAGGTTTCACGTACAATTTCCCAGAATTTGGCATGTGATTCACCAAACAGAATCACCACACGTGAAGTTTGCGAGTTAAACGAAGATGGGCTTAAACGAACGGCTTCTTTAATAATTTCTTCAATTTTCGCTTCGTCTAGCGCCACATTTTTACCAATTGAGTAAATGGTACGGCGTTTAAGTAAATGATCTTTAAATGACATATCTTTTTCCTTGGTATGGTCTTGTGTTTATAACAGATGGATTTATCTTAACGGCTGCCTGGGCTGGGAAATAGCCCCAGTTTTATAACAATGTGTTGCATTTATGGAACAATAACCGCGCTTATCGTAGATTTTATGAAAACAAGTTAAATTTTAAAGCACATCAAAGCGGATGGAGCATCATTCCTGCTCTAGGTTTAGATCAATTATTAGGTTTTCTTCCAGTTTAAAGGATATATAAAAAAACTCCGCAAATCGCGGAGTTTTTGAGCTGCTTATTTGTCTGTTTCAAACAGCGCTGCCACAAAGGACTTGGCTGAAAATGGACGCAGGTCATCAATTTTTTCACCCACCCCAATAAAGCGGATAGGCACATGGGTACGGCTGGCAATATTAAACAGCACACCACCTTTGGCGGTACCATCCAGTTTGGTAATAGTTAGACCGGTCAAGCCGACCGCTTCATCAAACATTTCAACCTGGTTAATCGCATTCTGACCGGTACCGGCATCTACCACCAGCATCACTTCATGCGGTGCAGTGGCATCAATTTTTTGCATCACGCGTTTAACTTTGGTCAGTTCCTGCATCAAATGACCTTTGTTATGCAAACGTCCTGCAGTATCAGCAATCAAGACATCCATACCTTTGGCACGCGCACTTTCAAAGGCATCAAAAATAACCGAAGCACTGTCTGCACCATGACCTTGTGCGACCACAGCAACATCATTACGCTCGCCCCAGATTTGTAACTGTTCAGTCGCTGCTGCACGGAAGGTATCACCAGCGGCCAGCATGACTTTCTTGCCTTCACCTTGTAAACGTTTGGCCAGCTTACCAATGGTGGTGGTTTTACCCACACCATTCACGCCCACCACCAGAATGACATACGGATTTTTATTCGAATCAATATGCAACGGTTTAACACGCGGCGCCAGTAAAGCCACCAGCTCTTCCTGCAAGGCTTTATACAACGAGTGTGAATAAATCAGATCGCCACGCGCAGTACGTTCAGTCAGGTTGGCAATAATGGTTTTGGTGGCATCAACACCAATATCGGCCACCAGCAATTGCTCTTCAACTTCTTCTAAAAGTTCATCATCAATTTCTTTGCCACCAATTAAGATGTTGACCATCCCATCGGCAAAGTTTTTACGGGTTTTTGTTAACCCTTCTTTCATACGGCTAAAGAAACCGCCTTTTGATTTCTCTTCAGCTGCTTCTGTGGCTACAGGCGCAGAAACAGGTGCTTGTTCTACTTTAGGTGTTTCAACGATAGGTACATTTACCGCAGGTAAACTTGGCAAAGTGACATCGTCATCCCCGATATCAGCATCAATCAAAAATTTATTTTGCCCATTAGATTGCTGTTGCATGCCGAATCCTTGAAAAGCAGTGCGTTAAAAAGTTGGATTCTAACATAAACTGCCCGCTTTGACTTGTCATTGCCAATCATGTGTCGCAGGCTGCAAAAAGTTACAGGATTCCCTTGCTTTCACTGCCCCGTTTCTGAAGAATGAAAGCAAATACAGATGCATTGCGGATCATCTTTGTGATACTGAACAATAAAATTTTGCCTGCTGTGGTTCATCATTTAAAACAACAACGTTTCGCCCTTACCCTACTTCTGATCGGTTTCTCATCGAATGCTTTGGCGGCCAATACTCAAAGCGAGCTGGCACGCAGTACCGTTGAAACCACGTTAAAAAACGGTTTAAAAGTGATTATTCGTGAAGATCATCGTTCGCCAATGGTGATGACTCAAATCTGGTACAAAGTTGGTAGCAGTGATGAGTCGGGAAATTTACTCGGTATTTCTCATGCACTGGAACATATGATGTTCAAGGGTACGCATAAAGTACCGAATGATGAATTTACCCGCCTCAGCCGGATTTACGGCGGCCGGGTCAATGCCTCGACCTTTACCAATTACACCAATTATTATCAGCTGTATCCAAAAACCTATTTTCCGATGGCGCTGGAGCTTGAAGCCGACCGGATGCGTAATTTATTGCTGCGCCAGCAGGATTTTGCCACCGAAATCAAAGTGGTGATGGAAGAACGGCGCCAGCGTACCGATGACAATCCGCGTGCTTTGGCTTTTGAACGGTTTAAATGGATTGCCTACCCGACCAGTCATTATCGCCAGCCAATTATTGGGCATATGAAAGATCTGCAAAATATCCAGCTGGAGGATTTACGTCAGTGGTACAAGCAGTGGTATAGCCCGAATAATGCCATTTTAATTATTGTCGGCGATGTTAATGCTGAAGCGGCCTTGCTGCAGGCGCAAAAATACTTTGCCGATATTCCAGCGCGCAGCCTGCCAGCCCGCAATGATGTCCGCGA
Source organism: Acinetobacter sp. Q85-2 (assembly GCF_013420555.1). Lineage (NCBI taxonomy): Bacteria > Pseudomonadati > Pseudomonadota > Gammaproteobacteria > Moraxellales > Moraxellaceae > Acinetobacter > Acinetobacter sp. Q85-2. Next base: position 37,397 of record NZ_VOXW01000025.1, on the reverse strand, counting down.
ATTTGAACGTCTGGGCTATCGGCACATGGAACTGAATTTTCCGGTTCAGGTGCCGAATTTGTATATGGCCTGGAATGTCCGTTCGCTAACGACTGCGACCAATCCGCAAGATGCCTATGCACTCACCATTATTCAGCATTTATTAGACAGCGGCATTTCTTCTCGTCTGCAGCAGCGTCTGATTCGTGAGCAAAAACTCTTAAGCGCCTTAAGCGTCAGCTATGATCCATATAATCGTGGCGACAGCCTGTTTACCATTTCAGCTTTACCGGTGGATGGCGTGGATCTGGCCCAAGCTGAACAGGCGATTCAGGCTGAAATTGAACGCCTAAAAACCGAGCTGGTGCATGAACAGGAAGTGAAACGCGTGACAGCCAAGTTTGTGTCGAATTTGCTTTATAGTCAGGATGATCTGGCTGGACAGGCCAAGATGATGGGTAATCTGGAGGTGAATGGATTGAGTTATCGCCTGATGGATGAGCTGCCCCAGCATTTTGAAACCGTACGCCCGCAAGACATTCAACGCGTCGCCAATGTCTATTTTGTGCGTGACAATTTGACCACCTTATATTTGCGTCCACACAGCAAGTCACCCTAAAGGATACCGACATGCCCTATTTCCGTTCCTGCGTTCTGGTGGCCAGCTTATTTGCGATCAGTTCTGCGCAGGCCAATGTCAATACCACCACCGAAGTGGATGAAAATCCAAATACCTTACAATCTCTGCCGCTGCTGCAAAGTCTCAGAAATATTAATCAGCAGAAATTGGATTATCGCGCGCCTTATGTGCATGACCTGAACAACCGTTATCAGGTCAGAACCCTGTTTGTGGAAACACAGGACTTGCCAATTCTGGATATACAGCTGACCTTTAATGCCGGTGCCGCGCGTGATCGGGAAATTGAAAGCGGCTTATACGGCGTGGCCAATATGGCCGCCCAGCTCTTAGATGAAGGCACGCCCAAATATAATGCACAACAAGTGGCTGCCGTGTTTGAACAGGTCGGCGCGCAGTTTAGTGCGCGAGCCTATCGGGATATGTTTATTGTCAAATTACGGGTGCTGTCTGACCCGGAAAAACTGGAACCGGCTTTAGCCATGATGATGGAACTGCTCAAACATGCCACCTTTGAAAAACAGAGTATTGGCATGGTGGTCAGCAATAACCAGCTGGGGCAAAAACAGCTGAAAGAAAATCCCAGCCGGATGATGGAGATTCAGCTGTATCGCAGCTTATATGGGCAACATCCTTATGCCCAGCCAATTAACGGTACCAATGGCAGTATTCAGCGGATTCAGCCCAAACATCTGCAACAGTTCCGTGAGCAGTTTCTGGTGGCGCAGAATATGAATATTGCCATTACCGGAAAAATGCAGGCCAAAGCAGCTTTAAATCTGGCAGAACGCATTGCCGGCAACTTAGCGCAAGGTCAGGCGGCTGCACCACTCCCCACACCCATCACAGCAAATGGCTTTCAGATTGTACACATGCCCTATCAGTCCAGTCAGGCGCATATTGTGCTCGGTCATATTGGCACCACACGTCATGATCCAGACCGGCTGGCTCTAGAAGTGGCCAATCGTATGCTCGGCGGTAGTGGTTTTCATTCTGTTTTGATGAAAGAACTGCGGGTAAAACGCGGCTATACCTATGGCGCATCCAGCAGCATGAGTTTTAGTCAGGCACCGGGTGTATTTCGCATCAGCTACTCAACCCGGCAAGATCAACTGATGGACAGTATTCGTGTCGCGCATAAGGCACTGGTCGATTTTGTCCGCGAACCGATTGATCCGAAACAGCTGGAAGAAACCAAAAACGGCTTGTTAAGAGCCTATCCTAACCATTACAGCAGCAATGCCAGTATTAATGCCCAGCTCGGCAGTTTGGGATTTTATGGACAATCGGCACAAAGCCTGAGTGAATATTCAGTGCAGCTCAGTAAAATTAGCGCCGAAGATGTGCAAGCTGTGGTACGCCGGCATCTGCATCCGGAACATCTGACCGTGATTGTAGTGAGTGAAAGTTTAGATAAGGCGGCTTTAGAACAACTGTTGCAGTACAATTTACAGACCACCGGCGGTCAATCGCTTCCTCAGGTTGAAGATATTCCGGCGATTAATATGCCTCCACATCCAGGGGAGGAAGTTGTTTTGCCTGACCCAGTTCCATCTGATGGGCCTGCATCAATTTAAGATACTGCCCATAACGCACCTGTGGCTGCTGCATTAAGCGCACAGCCATCTCCTGGGTTTCAGGATACATCGACTGCTGTGACAGATACTCAATATTCTGAAATTGTACGGACCCGACCGGGCGATAAAGTGCAATAGAAGATAACAGGAGAATAATGACAATAATGCTGACCACTACCCCATTATAAATTTGCTCTAACGTGAGTCGTGATTTTAATTGAATGAATAATTGAGAAATTTTTTGTATTGCGTCATGCATAGCCTACCTCGAATAGCCGTAGTGTAGGATGCTAGCGGTATTTGCACAAGATAGATGACCCAATTTTACCCGAACTGGCGAGTAAAATTGAGCCATTGCTGTTTAAGTCATCAGCGCGCGGAATACGGTATACAGGATAATACCCGCGACAAGGGCCAGCACAATGAAGATGGCAAAGATACTGACCCCTTTTTCGGCATCAGCCGGATGCAGTTCATCATCATCGGCAATGCTGATTAGCTCACCATTATAAATACGGTAGAATTCTTCACGCTGCTGTGGATCGAGTGTACTGGTAAAGTCATGCACACGTTTACGCTGCGCCAGACAATACTCACCTAAATGAATTTCCTGATGGAACACCGCCTCATCGAGTTTTTTACGGTGATGATGGGCCAGCTCGATAATCTGCTCCGCACGTAAAGGCAGATCAAAGTTAAAACCGTCTATTGTATTTGTCATGTGGCTCTCCTTTTTATGTTACCTTTCTTATATGCATATCATAATAAAATTATAGAGTGTTCAATGTTTAATCATGTAAACTTGAAATATCACGGATCTGCCCCATCTCTTAGTTGACATTTCCACGAATGTGTAATATTAGTTTAACACAACCTCGATAAACTATTATTTAGACTGGCTATACAGTCTTTATTGCGATCATAATTAAAATAAAGGAGTTTTATATGATTCAGAGTATCTCTCACCATGATCTTGAAATTGCATATGCAAATGCGGTTAACACCATTCAATCACAGATGAACTTCCAAGATGCTGTGGCTGAACTTGAACAGGTTGCCCGCGCGGGTCATGGCAAAGCCGCTATGTTCTTAGCTGAACTGTACTATCAAGGCTTCCGCGTAGAACGCGATTCACTCAAAGCACAGTACTGGCAGAATATGGCCACCATGCAAGCATAAACAGACGTCACCTAGGTGGCGTTTTTTAATGCCTGAAATTTGGTTTTTTATATTTGTTTACGATTTAACGCAAAGCTTAAACGCTTTATTCATCTGAATTTCCTACAATACAGGCACCACATTAGTGTTTATATGACATGAACCAGATTAAGTCTTTAAAACCCGCTGCCCAAGATATTCACATGAAAATCAGTATTCTAAAATCAATGATGTATTGCGGGGTACTTTGGGGGCTATATCATCAGGGTTGGGCCATGACCTCCGATCAGGATGATTTTATTTTTCCCTTTTGGTTAAACGGTGTCCAAGCCTATAAATATGCCAAGAAACACTGGCCAAACTACACTCCACGCCAGATTAGTCCGCAGGATTTCCAGAATTCTTTGCTACCGACCTTAACCCGTTTAAAAGTTACACCGGCGCTGTGTCATTGTTCCAGCCAGCAATTCAAGCTGACCACACAGCAAATGAAACACTTTTTCTTTAATGACACCCAGTTAAAGACCGCTTAACGTAGAGATTCATGCACCATCAAACCTCAACGAAAACAATATGACTGCTGATTATGGCCTCTAATGATAAAACTATTGGCATTTTTCAAAATTGAGGTTAAGTTAGAACCCATACCAAGAACAAAAATGGCAAGGACCAGACAGAATGACCAATGTAACACACGTATTAAAAGATAAGCATAGCCAGGAAATATACACCGTTAGTCCAGAAGCAACTGTACTCGAAGCAATTTCAATTATGGCCGATAAAGGCATTGGGGCGCTTGTAGTGACCCATGAAGGCCAAGTGGTCGGGATTTTATCCGAGCGTGACTACACCCGTAAAATTGCGTTGATGGAACGCTCTTCTTATGACACCACCGTCAATGAGATTATGACCGCAAAGGTACTGACCGTGACCCAAAGCACCAGTGTAGAAGACTGTTTAAGCCTGATGACCGATCGTCATTTACGTCATTTACCGGTAGTAGAAGATGGCAAACTGGTTGGACTGGTGTCGATTGGCGACTTGGTAAAAGCAGTAATGGATGATCAACGTAAACTGATTGACCAGCTACAACAATATATTGCCAGCTAAACAGACAATATAAAAAACAAAAAAAACTCTCCTTCAGGAGAGTTTTTTTATGGCTAGCCTTTTAAAAAACGATCTTTTTTAAAACTGCTCGTTTAAAAGAGACTAAACAGGATTAATTCAAGCCCAGCTTGTGTGCCACATAGTCCGCATCTTTGTCGCCGCGACCGGACAGGTTTACCACAATATTAGTATCTTTAGACATTTTTGGTGCTTCACGTATTGCCCATGCGACCGCATGCGAGCTTTCCAGTGCCGGCACAATCCCTTCAACCCGTGATAGCTGAATAAAGGCGTCCAGACATTCCTGATCAGTAGCAGTGGTATATTCGACACGACCAGCATCTTTCAGGAAGCTGTGCTGTGGCCCTACACCCGGATAATCCAGCCCAGATGCAATCGAGTGTACCGGGAGTGGCTCACCCTGCTCATCTTCCAGCACATAACAGGCCATACCGTGTAACTGACCCGGTTTACCTAAGGTGAGGGTTGCAGAGTGCATATCGGTATTCAGGCCATGACCGGCTGGCTCAACACCAACCAGTTTTACTTCCGGATCATTCAGAAACGCGGTAAAAGCGCCCACAGCATTAGAACCACCACCGACACAAGCCACAATATAATCCGGCTGTGCACCAAAACGTTCCTGCGCCTGAACTTTAATTTCATCACCAATAATGGCCTGGAAATCACGTACCATCATCGGGAATGGATGCGGTCCCACCACCGAACCAATCGCATAAATATAGTTTTTCGGATCTTTTAAGTATTCTTCGAAGGCGCTGTCTACCGCATCTTTTAAGGTTGCAGTGCCGCGGGTCACGGAAATCAGCTTGGCGCCCAGAATTTTCATTTTTACGACATTTGGATGTTCTTTCTCAATATCGACCTGACCCATGTGAATTTCGCATGGAATACCCACCAGAGCACAGGCGGTTGCCAATGCCACGCCATGCTGACCAGCGCCAGTTTCGGCAATGACTTTGGTTTTGCCCATATATTTGGCCAGCAAGGCTTCACCTAAACAATGGTTAATTTTATGTGCACCAGTGTGGTTTAAATCTTCACGTTTTAAATAGATTTGTGCCCCGCCCAACTGCTCAGATAAACGCTTGGCATGAAATAGCGGACTTGGACGACCTACATAATGTGCGAATAGCTCAGCCAGTTCCTGCTGAAATTCCGGAGTCTGACGAATTTCTTCGTAGGCCACTTTAATATCATCCATCGCCGCTTTCAGATGCGGTGGAATAAACTGCCCGCCATATTCACCAAAAAAGCCATCTTCATTGGGTAAGGCAACGCCATTCATCTGAGAGTTCATGCAGTATTCCTTCTATTTTATGAAGCTTAACGCGCCAAATAACGGGTTAAATCTTCAATCCCCTTTAACGTCATGGGATACATATGATTTTCAAAAATTTGCTGGATTAAACCGATGGTCTGGGTGTAGTGCCAATATTGCTCTTGTTCCGGGTTCAGCCAGGCGGTTTTATCAAAATGCTGGCGTAAACGGCGCAACCACACCTGCCCGGCCTCATCATTCATATATTCCACTGAACCCCCAACGGCATTCAGCTCATAAGGTGCCATACTGGCATCCCCGACCACAATCACACGATAGTCGCGTCCATAGGTATTGAATAAGTCCCAGGTATTCATACGGGTGTGTGAACGGCGCACGTTGTCTTTCCAGACATAGTCGTACAGGCAGTTATGAAAATAAAAATATTCCAGCGTTTTAAATTCGGTTTTGGCGGCACTAAACAGCTTTTCACACTGGGCGATGTGCGCATCCATGGAGCCGCCGACATCAAACAGCATTAACACTTTAACCCGGTTACGCCGTTCGGGTACCAGTTGCACATCCAGAATACCCTGTTTGGCGGTTTCACGAATGGTGCCATCGACATCTAACTCTTCAGCCGCGCCCTGACGGGCAAACTTGCGCAGACGGCGCAGCGCCATTTGCATTTGCCGTGAACCGAGCAGCTGGTCATCATCCAGATTACGGTATTGACGCTGTTCCCAGACTTTAACCGCTGAACGTTTACGGCCCGGCCCGCCTATACGCACCCCTTCAGGATGATCACCATAGGCACCAAACGGCGAGGTTCCACCGGTCCCAATCATGCGGTTACCGCCCTGATGCTTTTTATGCTGTTCGCGTAAACGCTCTTCCAGCATTTTCATCAGTTCTTCCAGTGAACCGGCTTTTTTCAGTTCTTCGCGCTGCTCCGGGGTTAAATGCTTTTCCAGCAGCTCCAGATCAAACCAGTCTTTCGGCAGCTTATGGACCTGATTCAGCAATTCATCCAGATCAAAGGTCGAGATACCATCAAAGTAATCTTTCATGGCCCGGTCGAACTTGTCAAAAAAGCGCTCATCCTTGACCATAATGGTTTTGGCCAGATGATAAAACTCATCCTGATTGGCAAAGACCAGACCTTCTGCCACTGCACGGTTCAGGTCAATCAGTTCGCGGGTGGTGACCGGGATGCCGTATTTTCTTAAGGTATAAAACAATCGCACAAACATGTGGCGATTACTCCCTTAACGACGGGCCATAAAGGCTAAGCGTTCCAGTAACTGAACATCCTGCTCGTTTTTAATCAGCGCGCCATACAATGGTGGAATGGCTTTGGTTTTGTCAGCATTACGCAGAATATCGTCCGGCATGTCATCCGCCATTAACAGACTCAGCCAGTCAATCAGCTCAGAGGTTGAAGGCGGTTTTTTCAGGCCCGGAATCTGGCGTAGTTTAAAGAACACCTGTAAGGCTTCTGACACCAAAGTCGTGGAGATATTCGGGAAATGCACATTGATGATGTCGCGCATGGTGGCTTCATCAGGGAAATCAATATAATGGAAGAAACAGCGACGCAAGAAGGCATCGGGCAGTTCTTTTTCATTATTGGAAGTGATGATCACAATCGGACGCTGCGTTGCGCTAATGGTTTCGCCAGTTTCATAAACGAAAAAGGACATTTTATCCAGCTCATGCAGCAAGTCGTTTGGAAACTCGATATCGGCCTTGTCAATCTCGTCAATCAGCAGTACACAGCGCTCTTCACTGCTAAACGCTTCCCACAGTTTGCCCGGCTTAATATAGTTTTTAATATCATAAACCCGGTCATCCCCCAGCTGGCTATCACGTAAACGCGACACGGCATCATATTCATACAGGCCTTGCTGGGCTTTGGTGGTCGATTTGATATGCCAGGTAATCAGTTTCAGTCCCAGGCTTTGCGCGACCTGCTCGGCCAGTAAGGTTTTACCGGTACCCGGTTCACCTTTAATTAACAGGGGCTTTTGTAAACGACGTGCCGCCTGCACCGCCAGCTTTAAGCTGTCAGTGGCGATGTATTGATCAGTACCAGTGAAGTGTTGTGTATCTACAGACATGAGATAACCTTATTTCAATTTAAACTTATTTTTGTAATTAAAGCGCTGTGCTGTTGTTCTTGGCAGCAAGACCTGCCTTACGCTGGCTATATTTAGACCAGAAATAACCAACCACCAGTCCTAAACCAATCACCACCAGAATGGCAGATAAATTGGACCAGACCAGCGGCATTTCCTTGGTTAATACACCAAACAGCAAACCAAAGGTGGCCGGTGCAATACCTGCATTATGCCCTTCGGAAATGGTAGGCGTCAGCAAGATAGCAAAGACCACAATCCAGCTTACGCCGCCAAGTGGATGAGGCAGACGTTTGGCAATTTCATACCAGCACCATAAAATAATCAGGCTACCCAATAGATAGACCGTAACGGCAATGGTATTTTCAGGAATTGATTCTAAAAAAGTCATTAAATTTTCCATCACTCAACTCCTGAATTTAACTTAGGCACCGCGTAAGCCTTCTGGCTCAACCGCATTCGGATTAATTAAACCTTCTGGCGGCATTTGAATAAAGAAGCCTTTGGTTTGAATCGAATCCATGACATGCAGAATATTGGCCCGCGCGAGTTTACGGTTTTCATGCAATTCTAAATCCATGACAAACGTTGCACGACCAAATGCAGTACGCAGTACTTCCGGTACCACTTCAAGCGGATCTGCCGCTTCTGCTTGATCATCTTGGCTTTCAATACGAGCGACATAAAGATACATTTCATCTTTTTTGCTCGATTTATAAATTGAACAGAACATATTCAGCACAATACTCGTTTAACTCAGGCCAAAGCATACATCAAAAAAAAGACGGATACATTAGTGATTATTAACGCATCAGTCGTGATTGTGTACAAATCATAATTCTGGCAGCAGTTTGCTGTTTTTTTAATCCATCACTTTCATATGATTGGATAAATACTGCTGATCTTGATGCAGCACTTCAATCAGCGGCTTGGTCAGCAGATCATAACGCCAGCCCAATAAATAGCTTGGTAAATCCTGCTCATCATTTTTAAATACCACATGCTGATACAGGGCATTCAGCCATTTTTTCCGCATCAGCACTTCTTTAGGGATGCCGGTTTCATTGACGCCGCGTTGAATCACCTGCTCAATGTGCTGCCCGACTTCTTTGGAAGAATGGCGAATTGGACGCGCCATGCGCAGCGGCCAATGCTCTGGATCGGGCAGGAATTTCAACAGGTCTAAAATAGTTTTGCCATGTTCACGTAAAATATTCGGACGGATTTCCTTCACGTGTGACAGCTGGAAATTATTTTTCGGATTTTTTTCAACCAGATCCAGTAAGGTGGTATTTTTCAGAATAAAGCTGCGTGGCTGGTTTAAAGCCTTAACCATCTGTTCACGCCAGACCACCAATTGCTGCAACTGCATGAGCTGACGGCGTGAATGGCGGTAATTACCGACATCCTGATACAGACGCTCTAGCGGTGTATCTTCCCCAATTTCCTGGGTTAAATGACGGCAGTCTTCTACCACCAGATTCAGTAACGATTTTTGCTGCAAGTCCTGCTGTACTTTTTCTGCCAGTTGCATTAAATACAGCACATCATTGGCTGCATATTGCAACTGTTCCGGTGATAATGGTCGCGCCAGCCAGTCCGAGCGGGTCTGGTCTTTGTCAATATCGACCTCTAGCACCTGCTTTAGAGCATTCTGATAGCTGACCTGCAGACCATAGCCCAAAAAGGACATGCCAACCTGGGTATCAAATACATTTTTCAGTGATTTTTGCTGGGCATAATGATAGATCAGGTCGATATCTTCGCCGCAAGCATGGAAAATATTCTGCTGCGCCTGGAAGATTTTTTCCCAGAACGCCGAAAGATTCAGCGTTGTTCCATCCAACAAATAAACTTTTCCTGCGACATTAATCTGGAACACCCCCAATTTGGGCCATAAGGTATCAACCTTGATGAATTCGGTATCCAGTCCATAGGTAGAGTTTTGACTCATTAATGTTAAAACATTTTCAAAGTCTTGTTGCTGTTGAATAAATTGGAACATAGCAGAGAGAGTCGTTAAAGTTTCTCAAGGGGTATTTTAACCAATAAATATAATTTAGCTATAAAAAAATAAAACTTACGGTATATTTTGCTGATTTTTTTTAAAGTTTAAGCTCAAGATAAACAAAAGTTTATATTTTTTATATCTTAGTTAAAGTTTCAATATTTGATTAAGACACAATTTAAAAAGTTGAAATCTGATGAAATAAGCACCGGAGTACTTATTTCATGCGCATACGGTTATGGACAGCCTGACTTAAAGTGTGACTGTCGATATATTCCAGTTCACCACCTTGCGGCACGCCCTGGGCAATCCGGGTCATCTGCACCGGTAAATGCTTGGTCGCTTCGACCAGATAATGCGCCGTCGCCTGACCTTCTACCGTGGCATTGGTCGCCAGAATCACTTCTTTGACCTGACCCGAGCTTAAACGGTGAATTAAAGCTGGAATCCCGATTTCTTCCGGGCCAATCCCGTCAAGCGGCGATAAATGCCCGCCCAAGACATGATATTTACCGCGGAAGCTGCCACTTTGTTCAATTGCCATGACATCGGCTGGTGATTCCACCACGCAGAGTAATTCTTCATCACGTTCCGAAGATGCGCAGATATTGCACACTTCATCTTCGGTTAAAGAATGGCAGATGGAACATTCGTGAATATGCGTGGTCGCCTCATTTAAGGCATAAGCCAGACCCAGCGCGCCTTCACGGTTTTTCATGATCAGGTGCAAGGCCATGCGCTGGGCCGATTTTGGCCCAACACTTGGCAAAATACGCAAGGCTTGTACCAGTTGATCAAAACGATCGCTGAACACAGATGCGCTACCTTAGAACATGCCTGCCAAACCTGGTGGTAAGCCCATACCAGAATTCGCTGCTTTCATACGTTCTTCAGAAATGGTTTCTGCCTGACGCGCTGCATCATTCATGGCCGCAGCAATCAGGTCTTCAATCATGTCTGGATCGTCTTGTAACAGTTCAGGATTGATTTCAATACGCTTCACCACGTTACGGCAGGTCATGGTTACTTTGACCAGACCACCGCCCGCTTCGGCATGCACTTCAGTTTGTGCCAGTTCTTCTTTGGCTTTCTTGATATTGTTTTCTACTTCTTTCTGCATGCGCTGCGCTTGCTGCATTAACATATTAATGTTCATAAAAATCTCCGAACAAAACTGACATCTTTGGCTAAGCACTCTACACGAAAATTCAGCAAAAAGATGTCAGAATTTATAAATTAAATCAGGTCTAAACCACGGCTAAGGTCGCGAATAATATCATCAATATCTTCCAGACCCACAGAAACACGAATTAAACCTTCTGAAATACCGGCTTGCTGTTTGGCTTCGGCAGACATACGGCCATGTGAGGTGGTAGCAGGATGGGTAATTGTAGATTTTACATCGCCAAGGTTACTGGTAATGGATAAGAAACGCGTGTTATCAATGACGGTCCATGCGCCTTCACGCTCACCTTTCACCACGAACGATACAACACCGCCAAAACCGCTTTGTTGTTTTTTCGCTAACTCATGCCCTGGATGCTGCGGCAAGCCAGCATAATATACGGTTTCCACTTTTGGATGAGCATCCAGCCATTCTGCCAGCTTCTGCGCACTGGCGCAGTGGGCTTTCATCCGCAGGTTCAGAGTTTCCAGACCTTTAAGGAAGACCCAGGCATTAAACGGACTCATCGAGTTACCCAGGGTACGAATCACGCCATTAATTTCTTCCAATAACTGATGATTACCGACCACTGCACCACCCAAGGCACGGCCCTGACCATCAATATATTTGGTTGATGAATAAATGATTAAATCCGCACCAAATTTAATCGGCTGCTGTAAAACCGGGGTACAGAAAGTATTGTCGACGGCAAACAAGGCATTGGCTGCATGGGCAATATCGGCAATCGCTTGCAAATCACCCACTTGTGCCAACGGGTTAGATGGGGTTTCAATAAACAGTAAACGTGTATTCGGGCGAATCGCCTGCTGCCAGGCCGCTAAATCTTCCAGATCAACAAAGGTTACATCTACGCCAAATTTCATGACGTATTTTTCAAATAATGAAATGATCGAACCGAATACCGCGCGTGAACACACCACATGATCGCCGGCTTTTAAATAGGCCAGGGTAATTGCATGTACTGCAGCCATACCTGAACTGGTGGCCACGGCACGTTCTGCGCCATCGAGCACTGCTAAGCGTTTTTCAAAAGTATGGACAGTCGGATTGGTATAACGGGAATAAGTATTCCCTTCAATTTGCCCAGAAAATTTAGCGGCTGCATCAGCTGCACTTTCGCAAACAAAAGACGATGTTAAAAAGATGGGTTCACTATGCTCACCCTCGAAGGTACGGTCATGACCAGTACGAATTGCCAAAGTATCTAACTGATATTCGATCTCGTCTTGTTCGCTCATCTCGATTTTCGCCCTTAGACTACCGTTATAAGAATTGCCAACATTTTGAGCGCCCAAGGTGTTTAAGGTCAAGGTAAAATATGGAAATATCGCTTAGACTTCATCCAACTCAGCGTCATGACAAGCAGATAGAGGCTATGAACCCAGTACAGAAAAAATTTGCAGATCAACGCAAGAAGTTAAAAAACTTATCGACCCGGCTTTTTAACAGCAAGACTTTGGTGATCTCCCAAACCACACCGTATGAGATCATTGGCGAATACCAACACGCACAAATCCGTTATTACGCTTCACCCAATAAAGCCTATCAGGAGCCGCTGGTCTTTGTTGCGCCGCTGGCGATTAATATGGCGATTTATGATTTGTATCCCTATCGCTCTTTAATCAAGCATTTCCAGCATAGCGGTTTTGATGTCTACCTGATTGACTGGGGACGTTTAAACTATACCCATCGTCATTTAAATTTTATGTACTTTATTAATGCTGCGATTCCGCATTGTATTGAGCAGATTCGACAGCACTCCCATAGCGAGCAGATTTCCCTGCATGGCTGGAGTATGGCCGGCGTCTTTGTGATGCTGTATACCGCCTATCATCAACCTCAGATCGTGAAAAACCTGATGGTGCTGGGCAGCCCGGTAGACAGTTATGCTTCCGGTCGCATCGGCCAGCTGTTTAAACGCAGCAACCAGCTGATTTCACGTAATCACAAATTAAAACAGGCCTTACATCAGGGCTCTATTCCCCCACATTTCATTCATACGCCCGGCATCATCAACGCTTTAGGTTTTAAAATTCTAGATCCTAAAGGCTGGCTGGACAGTCAGCGCCAGCTGTTTCTCAACCTGCATGATCCGCAAATACTGCATGAACATGCCACGCTGGGGAATTTCCTGAACAATATGATTGATTATCCGGGCGGGATTAATCAGGACATGGTACTGAATGTCTGGCTGCAAAATCCGTTAAAAAACGGCATTATCCGCCTGAAGGATGAACATATTGAACTAAAAAATATTCGCTGTTCTTTATTTGTCGGGGCCGGGCAAAGCGACCAGATTGTGACGGCTGCCGCTGCACAGCCTTTAAGCCAGTTGACAAGTAGTACAGATGTCACGTTTACTCTTATTCCGGGTGGTCACTTAGGCCTGATGTCCAGCCAGAAAAGTGCCAATGAATTCTGGCCCAAGCTGACCCGTTGGCTCGAGCAAAGATCAACAAAAATACACAAGGAAACCGCATGATTCAGTCCGTTGCATTTATTGGTTTGGGCGCTATGGGATACCGCATGGCCGCACATTTACCCCAGCATTTTGATACAGTCTATGTCTGGAACCGTAATTTTGCCAAAGCCGAGCAACACGCAGCGGAATATGCCACCCAAGCGGTTCAGCTTGAACAGGCCGTACAGGCCGATGTGATTTTCTCCTGCCTGCCGACCAGCCAGGATGTAGAACATCTGTTAGAGGGTTTGACGCTAAAAGCCGGCTCTATCTGGGTGGACTGTACCAGCGGTGTTCCAGATTCTGCCCAAAAAGTGGCTGCGCAGCTCAAAGCACAACAGGTAGATTTTCTGGATGCACCTGTCAGTGGGCAAACCATCGGTGCAGAAAAAGGCACCTTAACCGTGATGGTGGGCGGTGATGCGCAAGCTTTTGAAAAAGCCCTACCCGCAATGCAGGCTTTTGGGCAACTGATCAAGCATGTCGGTGAACCGGGCGCTGGTTTTGCTGTTAAAGCCATTAACAACATGTTGATGGCTGTGAATTTATGCGCCGTTGCCGAAGGATTTACCACCTTAAAAGCGCATGGGGTAAACTTAAACGAAGCGCTGGATTGTATTAATGCCTCAAGCGGCAAAAGCGCGGTAACGGAAATGGTATTACCCCAGCGTATTCTTAATCGCGCATTTCCACTAACCTTTGCCCTGCCGCTACTGGCCAAAGACACCGGAATTGCTTTAGACTTGGTACGCGATGCAAAACTTTCAGCACCGGTACTCGGACTGGCCCAAAGTTTGATTCAGGCTGCCAATGCTACTGCTGAACCAGATAGCGACTTCTCCAGCGCCGTTAAAATGTATGAGGACTGGAACAAGATTACAATTGAGTAAGATCTGGCCATTGAATAATCAGAATAAAACCTAATATTGTGAGTAGATGCTTACCCACAATGTTATTACAGAGGAAACTCGTATGAATAAGCTCACTGTTGCATTATTGACCAGTCTTGCAACATTCATTGGGGCAAATACCACTGCTTTTGCTTCAGCACAGGAATGTCAAAAGCTGAAAAATGATCATGATGTAATTTATGCATCAAAAGGCTTCTGCTTTAAAGATCCTGAAGCCAAAGCCAAGTTTGGCAATGACAACTGCTATACCACCAAGCCAAAATTTTCTGAAAGAGAGCAACAACGACTTGACGAAATCAAGGCACGTCAGAAAGAATTGAACTGTAAATAATTCAATGCATTGATTAAAGGAAATATCATGGCTTACGATGATCAAAATATTTTTGCAAGAATCCTGCGTGGAGAACTGCCTGCAATTAAAGTCTATGAAGATGAGCAGGTTCTTGCGTTTATGGACATCATGCCTCAGGCAGATGGTCATACACTGGTCATCCCGAAATCACCTGCGGTTACCCTGCTCGACTTAGATCCACAAGTCGCAGCCTACACCATTCAGGTGGTGCAGAAAGTTGCCAAAGCCATGGAAAAAGCCTTAGGACTAGATGGAATTGTATTGATGCAGCTGTCTGGCGCTGCTGCGGGACAAACTGTACCGCATGTTCATTTCCACCTCATTCCTACCTCGGTACATCAACTCGGCAAACATGCTGCGCAGATGGGTGACCAGGAAAAAATCATGCAACTGGCTGAAAAGATTAAGGCAGTGCTTTAAAATATTTTCCCCGGTGAAATGTAAAAATGAATGGAGCGGCTGCTCCATTTTTTTAAGCAGAACTTCTGCTAAACCTATTTTTATGACACTAAGGTGTCAATTCGCTTGCAATTAAGTGATTCATTTTAAAATTTTTCCTGATTTGGAAATTTATCTTTTTATAACAATGCTATTAAAAGTAAGTTTTTGATCTGATTTGTACTTTTTAATATTTTTGAAATATTTCCTTAATATTACTGTCGCATTTGTAAGGAATACTTAGCACCAATAGAGAACGGGGGTAGATCAATCCTACTTCTGAACAATGTTTAGGACTAAAAACAATAGTCTGTATTGGAGCTACACATGAAAAAAACGCTTTGCGCATTAGCAGTTGGGGCAACCTTATTTACACCAGCATTAGCTATGGCTGCTGATGTAAAAGTATATGGTCGTGCACACGTATCTTTAGACTATCTTGATGATGGTGCAGACTACAACGAAGTTGGACTATCTTCAAACTCTTCTCGTTTAGGCTTCAAAGCTGAACAAAAATTAGAAAACGGCATGACTGTTTTTGGTCAAATCGAACAAGAAATTAACTTCGCTAGCGGTTCAGCAAACGATGATTTAGAGTTTGCTACACGTGATACTTTCGTTGGTTTAAAAGGTGATTTTGGTCAGGCACGTGTAGGTCGCTTTGACAGCCCGTTTAAAGTTGCTCGCGGTCCAGTCAACTTCTTTGGTGACCAATTAGGTGATATCCGTAACGTAACACGTGCAGGTAACTTACGTTTTGATGAACGTAATGCCAATACAATTGAATATAAATCACCAAAATTTGGTGGTGGCTTTAACGTTTTAGCTGCTCTTTCTTTACATGAAGGTAATAGTGCAGGATACCCAAGCACAATTGTAGAGACTGTTGAAGATGAGAATGGTGTAGAACAAGATGTTATCATCGCACAAAAAGGCGACACCAAAAAAGACAAAGCCTACGATCTTGCTTTAACTTATAAAGAAGGTCCGGTTGATTTTGCTGCTGCGTATGAACACTACGAAGAAGATGCAGGCCGTGGCGAACGTGATGGTTTCCGTGTTGCAGCTGCATATAAAATCACACCTGAATTAAACTTCGGTGGTTTATACCAATATTTAACGCATGATAACGATGTTGCAAACCCAGATGCCCAAGTATTTGGTGTAGCTGCTGACTATAAATTTGCACCAAAAACTTATTTACGTGGTCAAGTGTTCCACCGTGATGTAGATGCAGATGATGCAAATGCAACTCTTCTTGCAGTGGGTCTTGAACATCGCCTAGACAAAGCAGTACGTGTATATGGTAACTTGGCTACTGTACTGAATGATGAAAACTCAAATCTGACTCCATGGTCTCAAGGACGCTCAAATAGCGTAGGTGGTACACGTGGTGAAGATGCATTCGGTCTTTCTCTAGGTTTCCGTTACGACTTCTAAGTCTAACCTCTACCTAAAAAGCAAAAAAAACACGCTTCGGCGTGTTTTTTATATCCAGATTTATGGATTTAAAAAGCCAACCTCAGGTTGGCTTCATTATATAAACAGGCTTATCTTTTCAAGAAACCTGACACCATATTCAGCACATTCTGAATATCATTATTGGCTTCAGTTTTACTGGTCTGCTCACCCTGTGGAGTTAAAGAGTCAATAATCTGTGGCAACACCTGTGAAATTGCGCCATAAATATCCTGTTTAGGGGCATGGGTTTGCTGCGCTACCTGTTCCACTTCTTCATCATCAAACAGATTCTGGACTTCCTGCGGATTCACACTGGCATTCTCGCCCGGCCCGGTCGAAACCCAGTCATCCACCTGGCTGCTTAGGCCCTGACCTTTTAATTTGTCCAGTGCACCTTGCAAACCACCCTGCTTTTGAATCCAGGCCAGCACCAAAGGCAATACCGCAACCAGAAGAGAAGTTTTAGAACTACCACCTAGCCCCTGACTGGAACCACCGAATTGGCCCAGCACAGAGCCTAAAATCCCACCCAAACCGCCTTGCTGGCTTTGCCCACTCTGCTGGT
Source organism: Acinetobacter sp. Q85-2 (assembly GCF_013420555.1). NCBI lineage: Bacteria > Pseudomonadati > Pseudomonadota > Gammaproteobacteria > Moraxellales > Moraxellaceae > Acinetobacter > Acinetobacter sp. Q85-2. The sequence continues at coordinate 20,134 of NZ_VOXW01000025.1, read as the reverse complement.
GATTATTTCCAAGTTGACCTAGAACTGAACCGAGAATACCGCCTAGCCCACCACTTTGTTGGGATTGCTGCTGATTGGAATTTGAACCTAAGGCCTGTTTCGCCAAAATTTCCACAATATTGCTTAAGTTTGTCATGATTTTTATTTCTTCCTTTAATGACATTCACTCAGCATACGATGCTTCATTCATTTGAAACATCCGAAATTGTTATGTTTTTGCAAAAACCGCAGAAAAGCTGAGCATTACCAGCGATATTTATCCCAGTTTTCCGGGTTAGCCCAGAATTTGGAATTAAACCAGTCCGGTACATGCTTATAGGTCAAAATATTAAATTGCCACAACATTAGGTCATGCTGCGGCTGGCTTTTATCCATCAGTTGGGTAAAGCCCAAGGCACGTAATAAAGGTTCATCTTGACGTTTAGTCACCACCACCATACGTTTGGCCAGCAAATCACGCAGTTTCACCAAAAGCTGCGATTTCTGCGCGCTGCTCAAATCTGCCATTTCTTCAGTATCGAGTAGTACAAAAGCCAAATCAAAACGCTGGGTAAAAGGCAGATTTAAAAGCGTAGTTACGTTAAAATATTGCCATTGAATTGTCTGATGATGATCGTATTGTTCAAGATGTTGACCAATACACAATGCAGTAGAAACTGGCTGCTCCTGGGTTAAATCGTCTAGCATAGAAGTGATGACATTCATCTCAGCCATGACTGCATTCCTTATGATGAAAGTGAGTATTTTTTATGGAACTACAAGGCATTTGCCATAAAATGCATGCAGGTCTAAAGGACCTTAGTGTAACTGATCAACAGACACACCGGGCAAATGTTGAATATAAATTTATTCTGGATCGCTCAGAAATCGAACTGCCTTTTCGCTTGGGTCAAGAAATAGAAATTGAATGGACCGGCAATATTTACTGTGTTTCTTGCGGCAGCAAAACTCCAAAATCCTATTCACAAGGTCACTGCTTTAAATGCTTTAAAACCAAAGCGTCCTGTGACATGTGTATTATGAAACCGGAAACCTGTCATTATCATTTAGGCACTTGCCGCGAAGAAGAATTTGCACGATCTGTCTGCTTCCAACCGCATGTGGTGTACCTAGCCAACTCCAGTGGCTTAAAGGTCGGAATTACCCGTATTGGCCAAATGCCAACACGCTGGCTGGATCAGGGCGCAACTCAGGCCTTACCGATTATGAAAGTCGGCTCTCGTCGTTTATCTGGCCAGCTGGAAATCATGTTTGGCTCACAAATTGCCGATAAAACTGACTGGCGCAAACTGCTCAAAGGTGAAGCTGAACCGGTCGATTTAATTGCGACCCGTGACCAGCTGATTGAAGAATTTGCACCTAAAATCAGCACTATTCGTGAAGAATTTAACCAGAATCTTGAGTTTAATGAAACGCTGGAATTGATGGAGCAGGAACGTCCACGTGAGTTTATTTATCCGGTGGAACAGTATCCTGAAAAAATTAAATCGCATAATCTGGATAAGACCCCGGTGATTCGCGGCAAACTTTTCGGGATTAAAGGACAATATTTAATTTTAGATACTGGCGTAATTAATATCCGTAAATATACCGGCTATGAACTGATTATCCGTACTGAATAAACTTTTCACCAAAATATAAGCACAATAAAAAAACCGGCGTTTGCGCCGGTTTTTTATTATGCAGTCAGACTTATTCAATATCTGCTTTAGCTTTCAGATACTGGGTATAGTCATCCAGTTCTTGCTGGGCGCGCAGCTGTTGATACAACTTGGCCAGCTCCTGTAACTGTTCAGGCGTTAAAGCATTTGAAGTGGTACGGTTCACATTCGATACTGCCACGACCACCAGTTCATTTGGCAAAGCTGCCGTGGTCACAGACCACATCCCTTGCTTCGGTGGCATCAAGCTAAATGCAGCACGCTCAATTTCACGCTTTAAACGACCTTCAGCACGGGTAAATACACCAGCATCTTCAAAACGGATTTGCTGCTGAGCCAAGACTTCTGCAGCCGGTTGCGTCTTGAACTCATCCAGTGATTTCTGGATTTTGGCTTTGGCTGCATTAAAGGCTTTTTCTTCAATCAGTTTGGCACGTACACGTGGTGTTGCTTCAGCCAGGGTTTGCACACCCGCAGCATGATACTCACGTACTTTCACCCAAACCACATTACCATTGGCCATTTGAATGTTACTTGAAGCGTTACGATCGCCGTTTTTCACATCATCATTAAACAGTTTCACCTTCACACTTGGATCAGATAATACTGGATGCTGAGAGGCCAGACTAAAGCCTTTTACCGATTCAACCTTGGTGCCTTTGACTTCCTGAGATACCACATCCAGCGCATCACTACCCACCACCATCTCATTCAGGCTATTTACCGTATCCGAGAAGGCATTTTGCTGTTTGGTCTTTTTCAGTTCTGCAGTTAAACGGGCTTTTTCCGCTTCAAAAGAAGGCACCTGAACTGCATCGGTTTCAACCTGAATTAGATGATAACCATATTGGGTTTTCACCGGCTGAGAAATCTGACCTGATTTCAGACTGGTGACTGCCTGATCAAAGCCATTGCCAAAGGCACCCACGTCATAAGCCTCAAATAAGCCACCCTTGTCTTTAGATTCCGGGTCTTCTGAGTATTTCTGAGCAGCAGCGGCAAAGCTGGTGCCCTGCTGGATTTCAGCATACACCTGATCTGCCAGTTTTTTGGCAGCTGCATCATCACGTGCATCGGTGGTAATTAAAATATGTTTAACCTCACGCGCTGCATTTTTTTGCTGGGCTTCAACAAACTTGTCATAGGCCTGTTGCAATTCTGCATCGGTGATTGCAGCTTCAGTCGCGGAAATATGTGCTGGCGTCAGAACAATAAAGTCGACATCAACATTGGCGACCTGCTTAAACAGGGTCGAATGTTTATTGTAATAATCACTGATTTCTTGCGCTGAAACCTGAATATTTTTCTTATATTCATCCAGTTTAATGCTGGATAAATGCAAGGTACGCTGTTCGGTTTGTAAATTGGCAATCTGCTGGATATCCAGCTCGCTCACTAAGGCATGATCCATAAAGCTCGCGCTAAGCATTTTCAAGGCATGATCCTGACGCAGGTTCTGGATTAAAGCCTGACTGCTCATGCCCACTGAACGCAGGTAATTGGCATACAGTGCTTCAGAAAACTGGCCATTTTCCTGAAAGCTTGGTTGCTGGGCGATCATCTGCTCAATTTGCGCATCGCTTAAAGAAATACCCAAATGTTCCGTCTGTTGTAACAGCAAGGTACGTGCAATCAGAGTATCGAGTGCTTTATTTTCAATATACGCCTGATTCAACAAGGTCTCATCGCCCTGTGTATAGCTGAGATATTGTTGTTTTAATGAGTTGGTTAAGGCTTCTAATTCCTGTTTGGAAACCTGTTGCCCATTTACTAATTTTGCCGAGTCGGCAGAATTGCCGCCACTAAAATATCCTTCAATACCTACAAGTGCTAAAGGGATCAGAAACAGAACGAGCAAAACCTTGCCCAACCAGCCCTTAATAACATTACGAAAAGATTCCATAAGTATTCCAATATTTTACTTGTGCAGGATTTTAACCGAAAACCCTCAGCGAATGAATGTATTAAAACCCGAAACTCTGATTATTAATAAAAAACGCGCCAGGAGGCGCGTTTAATACTGCTTAAAAGATCAAGCTACAGAATCTTTTAAACCTTTACCCGCTTTGAAGCTAGGTACTTTGCTTGCTTTAATCTCAAGTGTTTCACCAGTTTGTGGGTTACGGCCTGTACGAGCAGCACGTTCTTTCACATTGAAAGTACCGAAGCCCACTAAAGTCACTGTGTCGCCTGCTTTCAGCGCTTCAGTGATTGAAGCAATTGTAGCGTCTAAAGCCTTACCAGCGTCAGTCTTAGACAATCCCCCTTTCTCTGCAATTGCATCAATTAATTCTGATTTATTCATGAAGATTACGTCCTCTTAATATCGTTTATTTAAGGTCCAAAGATTTCGTTTAAGTTACCGTAATGCCTTTATAGCAATGCTTTGAGGGTAAAAGCAATACTCTCCAGACGCATTTATACAAAATAAGTTGCAAAAATCTGCCAAAAAATGCCAAAGCTGTCGAGATTTTCACTTTTTCAGGAGTTGTTCTTTTAATTGCTTATTTTCTTCAATTAAAGCATCGACTTTGCTGTGCAGTTGCAGCACCAGCTGCTCTAAATGCTGGATATCTTTCACGGTTACCAGCCCTATACGGTTCAAGGAATGATGAACACTATGGTCAATCATCCGTTCGACCTTATCTTTGGTATCGACCACCGATTCTTTGGCCTTTTCAGAAACTTTTTCTACGGTTTGATCGGCAATTTCGGTGGTTTTGGATTCCAGTTCTTCCCCCACCTTGACCAGTGAGTCAAATAATTTATTGCCTTCTTCTTCAGCACGGGAAAATGCGCCTAAGCCGGCCAGCCAGATCTGTTTGGTATATTTGCGAAAATCTAGCGCCGATTTACGCCCAGAACGTACTCTTGCTTTGTTTTTAGACGCTTTTTCATTTTCGTTTTGTGGTTCTGGCGATTCTACTGCTGCTTCATCCATTCGCATTTCTCCTGCTTATTTTGTATACCATTCAATATCATAAACCAACAAAATGCTCTTATAATAGCAAATTAAGCACTTGAACGTTTTGTTAAACTGTTCTACAAAGCAAGAATATTATGTATTACTTCCTGGTAATGCACTGCTTGGATATGCACGACTCGATCTGGTTAGGGACTAAATTGTATGAATGAATCGCAACAAAGACAAAATGAATCACATTTGTTGCTGACGATGGTGATGATTGTTCTGGAAACAATCTTTAGCTTTATCTTGAAATATGATCGTGTTGTTGCACTTCAGGCCAAAAAATTTGTAGACCAGAAAATTGCGGTCAAAATTAACAGCTATATTCCGTATTTCGACTTTTATGTGCAGTTTAGTGAACACGGTATTCTGTTTGACCAGAAAGCACCTGAAAAAGCCGTCGAGTTAGATGTCCGCACCACCCTGCTGGATTTGATTAAAATTTTTGTCTTGGGAAATCGCCGCAGTATTCGTGCCATGCGCATTGAAGGCGACCCGACCTTAAAAGATGAATTCCGCGACCTGCTGACCTTATTCAGTATCCCTAAAGTACTTTCGGACTGGCGTCAATGGCTGGCCGATCCTGAACAAGAGCAGGAACTGGAAACCTCTAAACGCCGGATTGCCCCGTTATTAGAGAAAATTGACCTGCAACGCTCGACCATTAATACCCTGCAGGTAGAAGTTAAACAGTATAAAAACCGCATTCGTCGCATGCAGCGCAACCAAAAGCGAATTAATCTGGCTTTTAGTCTAATTACTCTGCTATTAATTGCGTTATTAGTGTATAATTTATGGATCGTTTAAATCCTTAATTTCCCTGTGATTGAATCGAATATCCGAATAATAAAAAAACTTGACTATTTTAGTCAGGATTCATAGAATCTACACATCTAGTCCAACCATGTGTATCGAATCATGCGCTTAACCACTCGCGGTCGCTACGCAGTGACTGCTCTACTTGATCTAGCTTTGCAGCCAACTGAACAAACGATCACTCTTGCAGAAATTGCAGCTCGACAATCTATTTCTGTCGCTTACCTTGAGCAGTTATTTGCGAAATTAAAGCGTCACGGCCTGGTTTCCAGTATTCGTGGAGCCAATGGTGGTTATCACCTGGCGCGCAGTGCCGATACAATCACCGTATTAGAAATCATTGAAGCTGTAAATGAAACGGTTGATGCCACCCGTTGTGACCATAAAGGCAACTGCCAGAATGGTGCAATGTGCTTAACCCATGATTTATGGCAAGAACTCTCCCACCATATTGCCGATTATCTTGCAAAAATCACCCTTGCTGACCTTGTAGCTCGTGACAACGTTCAAGCCGTTGCAATTCGCCAAAATTCAGCATCTTTTGATTCAGCCCTTTTATCGGTTACAGGTATTTGACATGAAACGTCCGATCTATCTTGACTATGCAGCAACAACTCCTGTAGACCCTCAAGTTGCAGAACGTATGATGGAATGCTTAACTTTCGAAGGCACCTTCGGTAATGCAGCATCGCGTTCACATGCCTATGGCTGGCAAGCAGAAGAAAAAGTGGAATATGCACGTGAACAAGTTGCGAACTTGATCAAAGCTGACCCACGTGAAATTGTCTGGACTTCAGGCGCAACTGAATCTGACAACCTTGCCCTAAAAGGTGTGGCTCAATTCTATGCATCTAAAGGCAAGCACATCATTACCTCTAAAATTGAACACAAAGCAATTTTAGATACCTGCCGCGAGCTTGAGTCTGAAGGCTTCGAAATTACCTATCTTGAGCCACAACCACAAACCGGTTTAATTACCCCGGAAATGGTTCAAGACGCAATTCGTCCAGATACTATTCTTGTTTCCCTGATGATGGTGAACAACGAAATTGGTACCGTGACTGACGTTGCTGCAATTGGTGAAATTACCCGTGCCAACAAAATCTTCTTCCACGTTGATGCTGCACAGGCTGCGGGTAAAGTCGAGATTGATCTTTCAACCTTAAAAGTTGATTTAATGAGTTTCTCTGCACACAAAATCTATGGTCCTAAAGGCATTGGTGCCTTATTTGTACGCCGTAGCCCGCGTGTGCGTCTGAAAGCGCAAATGCACGGTGGCGGTCATGAGCGCGGTATGCGTTCTGGTACGCTGGCGACCCATCAAATCGTGGGTATGGGCGAAGCATTTGAGCTGGCAGGTAAAAACCTGGAAGCTGAACAAACCCGTTTACGCGTGTTACGTGACAAACTCTGGAATGGTCTGCAAGACCTTGAACAAGTGTTCCTGAACGGTCACCCGACTCAAAACGTAGCCAACTACTTAAACGTCAGCTTCAACTTTGTTGAAGGTGAATCGTTAATGATGGCGCTTAAAGATGCAGCAGTATCTTCAGGTTCTGCATGTACGTCTGCAACGCTTGAGCCATCTTATGTACTGCGTGCGCTAGGTCTGTCTGACGAGCTTGCGCACAGTTCAATTCGCTTCAGTTTTGGCAAATACACCACTGAAGAAGATATTGATCATGTGTTATCAATTACCAAAGCTGCTGTTGAGAAATTACGTGAACTTTCTCCGCTTTGGGATATGTATAAGGAAGGTATCGACCTTTCTACAGTTGAGTGGGCGGAACACTAATTCGACTCTGAGATGAGGCTTTATTCAGCTTCATCTCATTGATAAAACGAATATTGACCCCATATTAATATTAACGCTGACCCCGAGGTTTGGAGAAGCAAAATGGCATATAGCGAAAAAGTAATTGATCATTACGAAAACCCACGCAACGTTGGTGTTTTAGACAAAAATGCAGACAACGTAGGTACAGGCATGGTCGGTGCACCAGCATGTGGCGACGTGATGCGTTTACAGATTCAAGTGAATAACGACGGTGTAATTGAAGAAGCACGCTTTAAAACCTATGGTTGTGGTTCGGCAATTGCATCAAGCTCACTAGTAACTGAGTGGTTAAAAGGTAAAACTTTGGACGAAGCTCAAGCCATCAAAAACATTGATATTGCAAACGAACTGGCTTTACCACCAGTTAAAGTACACTGCTCTGTACTTGCAGAAGACGCGATTAAAGCGGCTGTTGAAGACTATCGTACCAAACAGCAAAAAGCTTAATTGTTTCTCGTTTTAAAGACAGATTAACGGAGTTTTCATGATCCATTTAACTGAAAATGCTGCAACTCATATCAGCAATTACTTAAAGAATCGCGGTAAGGGTGAAGGTATTCGCGTTGGCGTGAAAACTTCCGGCTGTTCGGGTCTGGCCTATGTGCTTGAGTTTGTTGATGACGTCAATACATACGATCAGGTATTTGAACAGCACGGTGTAAAAGTATTCGTTGACCCGAAAAGTTTGGTCTATCTTGAAGGTTTAGAGATGGACTATGTCAAAAACGGCTTGAATGAAGGCTTCGAATTCAATAACCCGAATAAAAAAGGTGAATGTGGTTGTGGTGAATCCTTCACGGTTTAACTCCCGACCTTCCCTTCTTTTGCAGATTAAAACAGTGTCTTGTACACTGTTTTAATCGCATTTATGCAGTCCTTTTTTGCAATCAATCGCGGATTATCTCTCCCATGAATCATTTTGAGCTGTTTAACCTGCCTGTAGCACTCGATATTGATTTGGCTACTTTAAAAGCAGAATTTTTAAAGTTACAGCAACAATATCACCCCGATAAAGCCGAAGATAAAGACCAGGCCCTGATTCAGTCCAGCGAAATCAACCAGGCGTATAAAGTTTTATCTCAGGTTGACAGCCGCGCAGGTTATTTACTGAGCTTAAAAAAACAGGATTATCATCTGGATCAGTCGATCAGTGATTTCGAGTTTTTACAGTCTGCCTTGGAAATTCGTGAGCAGCTGGATGATGCCCGCTCTGCCGATGAACTGGCTTCCCTGAAAACCGAAGTCCAGCAATGGATTGATGGTCTGGTTCGCGAATTTAAAATTGATTATGCAGATGAAGACTGGGGCGAAGCACGCGATACAGTACGTAAATTGCGTTTCTTCCAGAAAGTCATGACCGATATTGACAAGGCTGAAGATCGTTTCCTCGACGATGACAGCTTTGACTTAGATGACGATTTTTAATTTTATTTTTTCAAATTAACGTGCAAAGGATGTAACACAATGGCGCTCTTGCAAATTGCAGAACCAGGACAATCAAGCGCACCGCATGAACATCGCATTGCGATTGGAATTGATTTAGGCACCACACATTCACTGGTGGCCACTGTTCTTTCGGCGCAAGCCAAAGTCCTTCATGATGAACAAGGTCGTGTGTTACTTCCCTCAATTGTTCATTATGCCGAAAATGCCACGCAATATGGCAACGATGCCAAACCGTTTATCACCAGCGATCCGAAAAATACCATTGTTTCAGTGAAACGATTTATGGGTCGCTCCAAGGCAGACATCAAGTTTCAGCACCCTTACGATTTAGTGGGTGAAGCCAATGAAATGCCGGCTTTTGAAACTGCACAAGGTCGTAAAACACCGGTAGAAATCTCGGCTGAAATTTTAAAACAGCTGAAAGACCGTGCTGAAGACAGCCTGAAAAATCCGGTCAATGGCGCAGTAATTACTGTTCCGGCCTATTTTGATGAAGCTCAGCGTCAAGCCACACGTGATGCAGCTCAACTGGCTGGCCTGAATGTGCTGCGCTTACTTAATGAACCGACTGCTGCTGCAGTGGCCTATGGTCTGGATCAGGACAGCAATTTAAGCACCGATCGCAACTATGTGATTTATGACTTAGGCGGCGGTACCTTTGACGTATCAATTTTACGCTTCTCGCAAGGCGTATTTGAAGTACTGGCGACCGGTGGTCACACTGCATTAGGTGGTGATGATCTAGATCGTTTAATTGTCAAATGGGCGAAAAAACAGCTGAATATTGACACATTAAATGACACCGAATATGCCCACTTTGTCGTTGCAGCGCGTAAGGCCAAAGAAGCGCTATCGGATGCGAAATCAGTAGAACTGCAACTACTCGATCAAACACTGACACTGGATCGTGCAACTTTTGAAAGCATTATTCAGGTGGCGTTAGACAAGACCATTAGCGTCTGCAAACGCGTGCTGCGCGATGCCAAACTGGAACTGACCGATATTCAAAACGTGGTACTGGTTGGCGGTTCTACCCGCTCCTATGCGGTGCAAAAAGCTGTTCGCGAAGTGTTTAACCAAGAACCGCTGTGCACCATCAACCCGGATGAAGTGGTTGCGATTGGCGCCTCTATTACAGCCAATCAGCTGATTGGCAATACCAAAGACGGCTCATTGCTGTTAGACGTCACCCCACTGTCTTTAGGTCTGGAAACCATGGGCGGTCTGGTCGAACGTTTAATTTCACGTAATACTGCAATTCCAGTTGCGCGTCGTCAGGAATTCACCACTTATCAGGATGGACAAACCGCCATGCTGATTCATGTGGTGCAAGGTGAACGTGATCTGGTTGAGCATTGCCGTAGTTTAGGCCGTTTTGTCCTGCATGGTATCCCACCAATGACTGCCGGTCAGGCGCGTATTGAAGTCACCTTCCAGGTTGATGCCGATGGCCTGCTTAGTGTTTCTGCCAAAGAAACGACTTCTGGCGTTTCCGCGCATATCGACATTAAACCGTCTTATGGTTTATCGAGCGAAGATACCGAACGTTTACTGCTTGACGGTTTCAAATACGCAGAAGAAGACAAACACCTGCGTCATTTACAGGAAACCAAGGTCGAAGCACAGCGTGAACTGGAAGCTCTGGAGCAGGCACTAAAAGTTGATGCACAGCTATTGAGCGCAGAGCAACTGGACGCATTGAATAGTGCGAAAACCCATTTGTACAGCCAGCTTGAAACAACCGATATTCAGGCTATTGAACAGGCTGTTGAACAGCTTAAAATACACAGTGATGCTTTTGCTGCGCTTCGCATGAACCAGCATATTGATGCTGCTCTTAAAGGCACCAAGCTCGACGACTGGTCAAACTCAAACTAATTTAAGGTAAAGACTATGCCACGTATTAAAGTACTTCCACATGCGCAATTCTGCCCAGAAGGTGCTGAGTTTGAAGTTGAACAAAATGCCAACCTGTGCGAAAGCCTGTTAAAAAACGGCATTAAAATTGAACATGCCTGCGATATGTCATGTGCCTGCACCACCTGTCACGTGGTGGTACGCCGCGGTTTTGACAGCCTGGAAGAAATGAATGATGTCGAAGCTGATCTGTTAGATCGTGCTTGGGGTCTAGAACCTGATTCACGTTTATCTTGTCAGGTACAGGTGGTTGATGAAGATCTGGAAGTTGAAATTCCAAAATACACCATTAACCATGCTTCTGAAAATCACTAAGACTTAAAACAGAAAAACCACGCTCCGGCGTGGTTTTTTTGACTTGATAGAACACTCAACAATCTTCGATCAAGCAGATCATCTATCTTTATAATTTAATGAAATTCCCGATCTGGTCGATTAACCTCGACTTCTTCAATCACTTCATCTTCCAGTTTTAATTTCACAATACCCTGCGAGTTGGTCAGTTTTTGCTGGGTCTGAATCCGTTTAATCATTTTTTCCAGCACACCAATCAGTTCCGGATATTCAAAGTTTTGCACTTCATCCAGATTCAGCAACAGATGAAAACCTTTGTATTCATAGTCAAACCAGCGCTGATAATCGGATTTTCTGGCCGCATATTTTTCCATGACCTGCCAGGTTTTCACCGGACCCTGAATACCTTTCAGGAAAATTGGCGCTTTCGGCGCACACAGATAATCATTTTTCACCAGTTGATAGGTATCATCTGACAGCAGGATTTCATCAACTTCGGCTGCGCTTTGCAAACGCGCTGCCAGATTGGCATCGCGGCCGACAATGGTATAGGCCATCCGATGCGCCGCACCATAGTTACCCACGTGGCAATAACCGGTACTGATGCCCATGCGGATATGTAACGGCGGATAGCCCATTTTAATCCAGCGTTCACGCAGCAGTTTCATTTGCTGGCGCATGGCAATGGCCATTTCAACGCAGGTCTTGGCATCATTTTCTACACCCTGACTGCTTGGATCACCAAAGAAAATCAGGATGGCATCCCCCATAAACTTATCGACGGTGGCTTCATACTGCTTGGCAATTTCAGTCATATGACTCAAATAATCATTCAGCAGGTAGGCTAAATCGTCTGGAATCAGGGTTTCAGACAGCTCGGTAAAGCCCTGAATATCGGAAAAGAAGATGGTGAGTTTTTTACGTTTATATTCAATTTTGGCTTCTGACTCGCCTTTCATGATCGAGTGCCAGAGCTGAAGCGGCGCATAACGGCTCAACTGGTTGGCAAACTCCATATAGCGGTTCATTTGCTGATAATAATGTTCACGCTTATGGTTAGAGGCACGAATCCGGCGGGTCTGATAAACACTGCCCATCCCGAAATACACGATCATGCACAGGAAGGCCAGAATGGTCAGCTCATTGGTGGTGTATTCAAAATATTCACCAAAGCCAAATACGAAAATATTGCACAGATAGAATACCGACGCTGCAAATAAAGCCGCCAGCGACACCAAAAAGAACGACACTTTGACGTTAATGGCGGTATACAGCAAGGCAAAAATAGCCGCAAAGGTCAGGACCAGATTTAAATGCACGGCCGACAGACAGATGGCCACAATCATAATATCTATAATAAATAAGATATTTCTTTTAATCTGATAGTTATATTTAGATTGTAGCCAGCGCGACAGTTTCGGGGTAATAAACAGCAAAAATGCCAATAAAACCGGAATATAAATTTGGTACTGGGTGTCTGGATAGGTGTAATGATAGACAATCAGGATCAGCGATAAACTGGCATAGCCCATAACCCGATGCAGGTAATCAAATTGTGTAGGATCTCGATCCATCCAATAACCTAGTGACACCGTACTCTACTCTCCTTAGCGGATCTGGTCACACCATACATCCCTGCATGATGCAAACACGAATATCAGTCCATTCGCCAGTCAAATGGCATATCGCCCTGACCGCGTAGTGCCAACATTAGCGTTTGGCGCATATGGTTCAGCACTTCATTGTTATACGGTACTGCTGGTGTTCCCCAGACCGGTTTTGGCCATGCCACATCATTTTGATAACGCACCACATGATGGAAATGTAATTGTGGCACCATGTTACCCAGTGCAGCGACATTCATTTTATCGGCACGGAATACACGTGACAGTTGGCTAGATAACCAGCTCGATTCACGCAGGAACTGTTCCTGGTCGGCCTGGCTTAATTCATAGAGTTCGGTAATGCCCGGCACACGTGGAATAAGAATGAGCCAAGGAAATTGCATATCATTCATTAAACGACATGTTGACAGGGGAAAGTCGCCTACAAAAAAAGTATCTTGAGCAAGTTGTGGATGCAAACTAAACATATCTTTATAAATGACGCAAATTAGAATGATGGCTAATACTATCACATCCCAAAGGACGTGAATATTCTATAACGGCCGTTTCACCACAAATAACACACTATTTGCAGCCAGCCAGAGCAATCCCCTATCTTCAATAAATTTCCTTAAATAATCAAGACTTCTTTGCGCAGTCAGCGATTAAATAAACAGCAGGAATTGCATCAGGACTGAGCGCTAACTCAGGCTGGCAGCTCACGCAGCAGTTGCTCCAGCAAATCGGAAATAAACTGAATCCGTTTTTGATGTTCATCCAGCAGCACCATGACTTTTAAACGCTGTCCGCCATCCATCCGGAAATAGGTCGGATGTTTCTGCATCATCTGGATAATGCTGATTGCCTGCACCGGGGTATCTGGTGAAAACTCGATATTGCCACCATTGGCACCCACATCAATTTTGGTAATACCGAGCTGCTCGGCTTTCAGACGCAGCTGATGCACGGCAAATAGCTGTTTTACCGGTTGTGGCGGAATACCAAAACGGTCAATCAGTTCCATACGGATGTTGTCGAGTTTTTCCTGAGTATCGGTATTACTGATGCGTTTATAGAACAATAAACGCTGATGCACATCGCCCAGATACTCATCCGGAATCAAGGCTGGCATGTGCAGGTTGATTTCCGCTGTTAACGACAACGGCGCATCGAAATTTGGGGTTTTGCCTTTTTGAATGGCTTTAGTGGCTTTTTCCAGCATTTCCATATACAGGCTATAACCAATGGCCTGCATCGAACCGCTTTGCTGTTCCCCGAGAAGTTCACCGGCACCACGAATTTCCAGATCTTCGGTGGCCAGCATAAAACCGGCACCCAAGGTCGATGCACGCTGAATCGCATCCAGACGTTTTTCAGCATCACCTTTTAAGCCTTTAATCGACGGCACCAGCAAATAGGCATAAGCCTGATGGTGCGAACGTCCGACCCGGCCGCGTAGCTGGTGTAATTGCGCCAGGCCGAGCTTGTCGGCGCGTTCAATTAAAATGGTATTGGCATTCGGGACATCAATCCCGGTTTCAATAATGGTGGAACAGACCAGCACATTATATTCTTTATGATAGAACTGCTGCATCACCTGCTCCAGTTCACGCTCACGCATCTGGCCATGTGCGACTGCTACCCGTGCTTCCGGCACCAGCTGGCGGATATTTTCTGCTGCACGTTCAATGGTATCGACTTCATTATGCAGGAAATACACCTGACCGCCACGCAGCAATTCACGCAAAATCGCTTCTTTGACTGAATCACCAGTCTGTTCCTGCACAAAGGTTTTTACGGCTAAACGACGCGCAGGTGGTGTGGCAATGATGGATAAATCGCGCATACCACTAAAGGCCATATTCAAGGTACGTGGAATGGGGGTTGCCGTTAAGGTCAGCATATCGACATCGGCGCGCAAGGCTTTAATCCGCTCTTTATCGCGCACACCGAAACGGTGTTCTTCATCGACAATCATCAGGCCCAGCTGTTTGAACTGGACATTTTCCTGCAAAATTTTATGGGTACCAATCACAATATCGACTTTGCCTTCGGCCAAATCTTCAATGATTTTAGTATGGGTTTTGGATGAACCAAAACGCGACAGGACTTCAATACGCACCGGCCAGTCGGCAAAACGGTCTTTAAAGGATTCATAATGCTGCTGTGCCAGCAAGGTGGTCGGTACCAAGACCGCTACCTGTTTATTATTTTGCACGGCGACAAAGGCGGCACGCATGGCCACTTCGGTTTTACCAAAGCCAACATCCCCACAGACCAGACGGTCCATCGGTTTTGCCTGCTGCATATCATATAAGGTTGCTTCAATAGCATTGGCCTGATCCAGGGTTTCTTCATAGGCAAACCCGGACGCAAACTGCATATACAGTTTTTCATCCAGCTCAAAGGCATAGCCCGGTTTGGACTGACGGCGTGCCTGTATATGCAGCAATTCGGCTGCGACATCGTGAATCTGCTCCAAGGCTTTACGCTTGGCCTTGTTCCAGGCATCAGTGCCAAGTTTATGTAGCGGCGCCAAATCCGGATCGCCACCACTATAGCGGCTAATTAAATGCAAATTGGTCACCGGCACATAAACTTTAGCGCCATCGGCATAGTCAAGCTGCAAGAATTCATGATCCTGCTGATCAATTTCCAGCGTCACCAGTCCGGCATAACGCCCCACACCGTGATCAATATGTACCACTGGTGCGCCAATACTCAGCTCGGTCAGACTGCGAATTAAAAACTCTTCCGAGACTTCCTGCTGACGTTTACGCCGACGCTGAACCACACGATGTTCATAAAGCTGATTTTCCGAAATGACCGAAAGCTGGCCCTGAATTACCAGACCACGATCTAAAGGGGCGTTGGTAATGGCAACGGCATATAAAGATTTCTGGAATTCAGCAAAGTTCTCAACCGTTGGGATTTCTCCCAGACTGGAACGCAGCGCATCTTTTAAGGTTTCACGGCGACCGGCACTTTCTGCGACCAGCAACACCGGATGATTGGCCGCGTTAATATACTCTTTGACTAGACTAAATGGTTTTTCCCGTTTCGGATCGACCGGCAATTTAGGCGGTGCTTCAGTGGCCAGATTTACCACACCGGCTTTTTCAGCAAAATGATCTGCCGAGGCGATGATGCGGCCAAACTGGTTCAGCTGTCCCAGCACCTGCTGTGATGATAAAAACAGTTGCTCTGGCGGTAAAATAGGCTGGTCAATATTATGCCGGCGATCTTCATAACGGCGGTTTACTTCCTGCCAGAAGCTGTTTAAACTTTCTTCCAGCCCTTTATCTGTAATGACAATGCCATTCTCAGGTAAGTACGCCATTAAGGTACTTTCGGCAGCCATTGCCTGAGCGCTAAAGAATAACGGAAAATAGAACTCTATTCCTGGCGAGGCAATGCCATCGAGCACATCCTGATACACCGGGCTTTTCTTTGGATTTGCACTTGGGAATAATTCTGCATAACGATCGCGGAACAGCGAACGGCCTTCTTTTAAAGGAAACTCTTTGGCGGGTAGTACTGAAAATTGCTGAATGGTTTGGGTGGTCCGCTGGGTTTCCGGATCAAAAAACTTCAGGCTTTCAATTTCATCATCAAACAGGTCAATCCGGATTGGTGCTTCTTGCCCTGAAGCAAAAATATCCATAATACTGCCGCGCACCGCAAATTCACCATGATCATAGACTGTATCGACCAGATGATAACCAGCCTGAATCAGGCGTTTCTTTTGCTGTTCCAGTTCAAATTTCTGGCCAACCTGAATATCAAAATGCTCACCTAAGACCCAAGAGGTTGGCGCCACACGCTGCGCCAGGGTTGCAGCCGACACCAGCAGCACGCCCTGCTGTGGCATATTCGATAAAATCGCCAGACGCTCAGAGACAATATCCTGATGCGGCGATAAACGGTCATAAGGTAAAATTTCCCAATCCGGGAAAATGGTCGGTTGAATACCGTAAAACTCAAATTCGCTTTCCAACTGCCCCAGATGCTGGCTGTTACGCGCCACCACAATCAATAACTGTTTATGCTGGGTACTCAGCTGCTTGATCAGCAAGGCCGCGGATGAGCCCTGCAAATTGCCCACCCAGCGTTTTTCGCCCGTTTTTAATTGTTTCAGATTGAGTTGGGAGCTTTCGTGTTGGAACATGTATATAGCTTTTAGGTCTAATCAACATGCGGCTTATACTAACACGAGCATTTCCATCCATTACGTTAATTTTTCTTAATCTCTATCTGAAAAAATGAGACTGCATCTGGCTGAAAAATGGATTGAAGCTTACTTTTTCTCACGCAAAAACTGACGATAATAATCATTCAGGCGTTTCACGATACTTTTAAACTGCAACAGGTTTTCTTCTGTGTTGCCCAAACGCGTCACAAAGCTTTGCGTGGCAATTTCCAGATCAATTTTTTCATTGATCAGCATGGCGGTAATATACAGTTCTTTCAGGTCATCAAAACGGTTCATACGCCGATTAGACAAATACTCCAGCCGCTCCGATAAAGCATCATTCAGCACAATACCATCGACGATATAGCCGTGTTGCGGATCAAACTGAATCTGATGTTCAGCCAGAAATTCTGCTTCTGGAGAGGGCTTGCTTTTAAACAGTTGCGCCACTTTATTGAACATATGGTTATATCCTGAAATTCGCTGTGCCTAGTGTATCGGCTTTAGCATGGAGATCCAGCGTTTGAACGCGGATATCTTCATAAAAACAAAAAAGCATCCGAAGATGCTTTTAACTTGAGAGTTTTAACCATACTGGCGCTGCAAATAATGCACAATATCATCCGATTCAAACATATGAGCGCCGGTATTCGGATCAACCAGATAAGGCACCTGAATATTCTCTCCCATCAGTGCCAAGACTTTCTCACGTTTACCGCCCTTTAAAGGTACATATTTACCTGGCTTTAAACGTAATTTGGCCAGCCCCTGATCCTGCCAGCGCTCTTTGGCCACATTATGGAAAATAAAAGGCAATTCCAGCTCGGTTAAGGTACTGCGCACAATGCGCGTATACGGACTGGCTTCAAAACCCCACAGCTCCAGCAGTTGCTCTGGTGCCGCACGGTTTTTAATCTTTTTCTTGACCCAGACCCCGCGTGCACCATTAAGCAGCGTACCAGCAAAGGCCACAAAGGGAATTTTTGGATAATGTGCATAGCGCCGCGGGGTTTTCCCGCTTTTGCCATAGTGTTTAAACAGATGATGAATAATCTGCTGCGATTCGTAGAGATGATCTCCAGTATTTTCATCTACCAGAAATGGAAATTGCAGTTTACCGCCCAATTCCTTGACCTGCGGACGGTATTTTTTACCACCTTTAGGACAGGGATAGACTTCATAATCCAGATTCAGCAAGGTCATGACTTCGCGGACACGTCGACAAAATGGTGAACCTTCAAACTCATACAACTTGAGCGGCTGCTCAGGTTGCTTGGGAAATGCTGTGCCATTGCTTCCGCGCCCGCCTTCGGTCAAAGCAGAAGCCAATGCCTGTACCACTTTAATTTGATGATGCAACATCATGACCTTCCTGTTCTTGTTATGTTCTAGAAGATGAATGCCGAATCGGGTTGATTACAGCTCCACCAATGCTTCTTTGGCCACCACAATACCATTATTATCGGCATAAATATAATCACCCGACTGAATATTCACACCACCAAAGCTGAGCGGAATATCGACCTCACCCACGCCTTTACGGTTACTTTTTTGTGGAATTGCTGCCAGCGCATGTACGCCTAAATCCAGTTCAGCAATGGCATCGACATCACGTACACAACCGTAAATAATCACACCATTCCAGTTGTTTTTTACTGCAGATTCGGCAATCAGGTCGCCCATAAGTGCACAGCGCATTGACGCACCACCATCCACCACCAGCACTTTGCCCCGGCCTTCAGTCGCCAGTAATTCTTTTACACGCGAATTATCTTCAAAGCATTTTACCGTCACCACCTGACCGCCAAAACTTTTACGCGCGCCATAGCTTTTGAAAAATTTGCCATCCATTGATGGGGTGACCACTTGCAGCTGTTTATCCGGGTTATCATCCAGCAAATCACAAGTAACGAAAGCGACTGTAGACACGTGTGTTTCCCTCATTTTGTATGTTGTATGCGTAAATTATCATAAATTTCAAACTTTTCAGTTTGAGTTAAGGCAGCCTCGACCATAGTATGAGCCACCTGCCCGGCTGTCACTGGCCGATGTTTAAAATTTTTAGGCAAAAAAGATGAACAGCGCTGAAACAGCTGCTGTGACAGATCTTCCAGAAAACGTGCATCCTGACGCTCGCCTAGCAATAACGATGGGCGCAGCAGTGAAACTTTGCTTAAAGATAAGTTCTGAATGTACTGTTCCAGTTCACCTTTGACCCGATTATAAAAAAATGGCGATCTGGCATTGGCCCCCAAGGCACTGACCAGCAGATAATGGGCAGAGGTTTGCTGCAACAGCTCG
The DNA here is from genome assembly GCF_013420555.1 of Acinetobacter sp. Q85-2. Lineage (NCBI taxonomy): Bacteria > Pseudomonadati > Pseudomonadota > Gammaproteobacteria > Moraxellales > Moraxellaceae > Acinetobacter > Acinetobacter sp. Q85-2. The sequence continues at coordinate 1,098 of NZ_VOXW01000025.1, read as the reverse complement.
GCAAAATGGGCATTGATAGTAAAGTCGGTCGCATAAAAGTTATCTTTTGAGCCGGCTTTTTTCAGGGTGGTACCCAAACAGCTAAAGCCATGACTATGCTCGCTGACATCCTGATCATTCAGCATCAGTAAATCTTCCAGCACCAATGGCTGTACTTTGGCCATCTGTTCAAAGGCTGCATCCGGACGACGCACCACCGCTGTAACCTGCTGACAGGCAGGATGATCATTTAAGGCAGAAACCAGTGCCCGGCCGACCAAACCGGTCGATCCAATGACAATGGCTTTTTTTATGATTTGAGTCATTTTTTATCCAATATTCAGGCACTCACACTAATCTAACGTTTTCTTTCATTTTTTTCTGCATCTTAAATGTTGTCAAAGCTTGTCAAGACTTGACTTCGACGCATTGTTTAATCAAAATATGGCACTTGTTTACGGGCTGGTGAAATTCTGCTGATGTGGTTTTCAGTTGAATTGCGGCCCGCCCAGACCAATCTATTTCAAGGAGTGCACGAGTGGCAAACTCTGCTCAAGCTAAAAAACGTGCTCGTCAAAACGTTAAAGCACGTAAACATAACGCAAGCTTGCGTTCTATGGTTCGTACCTATCTTAAACGTACAGTAGCTGCTATCGCTGCTGGTGACTATGCTGTTGCTTCAGAAGCTTACAAAAAAGCTGTACCTGTAATCGACCGCATGGCTGATAAAGGCATCATCCATAAAAATAAAGCTGCTCGTCATAAGAGCCGCTTGAACGCGCAAGTTAAAGCTTTAGCTAACTAATTTGTTGCGATGAAAAAAGCCCTTTTTAGGGCTTTTTTTGTTTTTGTGTTTTTCTATTTTCTAATTTTATTTCAGTTATAAAAAAAGCCCTCGTTTGAGTAATGCTAGTCAGTTAAGAGATTGACTGGCTTTTTCTTGGGTATTTTTGAGGTTTTCCTTTTACAACTCTTGGGTAACTCCTCATCCGTCTCTCAGGTATAACATACCGATTAGATTTCTCCATTAAACTTTCCAGATGTTTGGGTAGATTACCTGCAGAAGCCAAAGAGTCGAATCTGAGTAAATTAAGAAGGGCAATAGATGCAATATGAAAA
>NZ_VOXW01000024.1:0-45101 GCF_013420555.1 Acinetobacter sp. Q85-2 | reverse complement strand
TACCAGCGCACAGCCCAAAGAATGATTTCGCCCTGAAAATGCCGACCATGGAAAGGATTCATATGCTGCACCTTTAGCTAAAACAGTCTTCAGCTTACCATTCGTGGTTATTTGCAACAGTGCCCTTCAGCTTACCATTCGTGGTTATTTGCAACAGTGCCCTCAAGAGAGCGAAGTTAAAGATGTAGATTTTGTTCCTAGAAAGATTCCTAAACAAAAACCAAACCCTGTAAACCAATTAGAATATTTCATAAAAAGAATTTTTGATTTTGAGCATCTTACAGGTAGGGGTAACGATTTATCTGAAAAAGATAAAAACCAGATTTATCTCTCAAGTCATGGCCGATGTATGTTTAAAGGATGTGGTGCAAAATTAAACATAGATGAAATAACTGGATTTGAAGGTACATATGGCGTTTTAGCTCATAATGTTGCAGCATCAGAAAATTCTACTCGCGGTATCCCCTTCTTCTCATATCAACTATCAGATGATCCAACGAATATTTTATTATTATGTGAAAAACATCATAGGTTAATTGATAAAGTTGCTGGCGCAGAATATACAGCTTCAAGACTCTCGCAAATGAGAAGTAATTTCATAGCACAATGCGAAGATTTATTAGATTCTTTAAGCTTTACTCCTATGCCAGTGTATTTATTTTTCTGGCCCGTGAATCGCAATATTCCTCAGTCTCTTTCACGACGTGATATTGCAAGCTGCCTTCTCCCATTAAAATCTATTTTGCATAAAGATAAGACACTAATTCATGAACCATTACCAGCTCATTTAAGAGCTTCAGCTGATGAGTTCTATAAAAAGTATTTTTTAGAAGAATTTGAAGTTCAAACAGAACAATTACTTAGGGAAACTAAATTTGATGATAAGAGAGTAGCTATTTTTGGCTTCGGCCCTATGCCATGCCTAATAGCATTAGGAAGTAAATTAGGAAATAAAGGGAAATTTATACCTATGCTTATGTATAGGGATGGAAGTTGTTGGATGTGGCCTGATCTTATATGTACAACCAAAGCGTATGAAATTAATAATTTCAGTGAAATAGAAGATTGTACTGAAATTACTATTAGATTGAATCTCACTGCTGATCCAGAAACCTCTAAAAATAAGGCTGTTGAATTAGGACATCCGGTAATTAATATTACTGCTAAACCAGAATATATGGGGAATGGAGCAATAAGAAATCCTGAACGAGGACTAAGTTTCATGCAAGATATTCATGCGTTATTTCATAGTCTAACAGATAAAGGAATTACCAAAATTCATGTCTTACCATGTGCATCCAATGCTGCTTGTATATGGTTTGGACAAGCATTTGATCTGCATCATCCTGAAATGGTTATTTATGATTACTTAAATAATTCAATGGTTCCAAGACTTCAAATTCGAAATAATGGAAGCAAGAATGAAATCGCTGTAATTTAAACAGTATATTTGATAGTACTTTCATACCATTAGATTTAAATATGACATTAGTAAATGGAGTTTAGCTCTAATGGGGCTTTGTTGCATAAATATCTAAGACTATGATTTTGTTTAATTTATTTTTGGATTAAAATTTAAACAAATCCTTAAAAATCAGTATCTTGAAGAATGTTTATACAACAAAGCCACTTATCATCGGAAGAATATGCAGGCTATTCAACTCTGTGCATCAGATGAATATCACCTAAGACAACGCAATAAAATAGAAACATTATTCAGCTTATTGAAGGGGCAATACAATTTAGTGACGAGTAAAGCACGTAGTCTTCATGGATTTCTGAGTGGAATTTACGCCTCACTATGTGCATATCAATTAACCCATCGAAATAAGCCAACAATTCAAATTAAGGAATCATCGGCTTAAGCAGGATTCGGGTTACTTAAATACTTGTTCTTATATTGCTCATATGGTTAGTGAGAATGAAATCAAGACAATTTATAAGAGCTTATTAGTACTACAATTATCAAAATGATTAAGTCCATCCCTAAAATTTATAGAACAACTATTTATTATCCTCACATCTAGCCCTGATCAATCGAAGAAATATCACGATTTAGTGCTGATACCCATTCGCTGGCTTTCTACAAAGTCTAATCGAACTATGTGAATTTTGAGGAAGCACTTCTACTCGTTATTTTGCAAAAATTGAAATTTTCCAATAGGTTCATGAACCTATTTTTCAATGAAAATTAAAATGTTTTATAAATTATTAAATTTTATAGATATATCTTGTGTTTTATTTATGAACTAGACTTTTGGTGAACATAAGTTAAATAGAATGTCGGGGATTGTGCCCTATACAAACTGTATGCTGGCACAACTTCACTGGAGATATTTGCTAAAGGTATATAGAGTTGCGAACTCATAATCCGATTCTTAAGTACTTGTTCAAGAACTACCATCATTAAAATTAATAGTTGATAGTATAACTTAAGGCAAAAGTTCGGCCTTCGGCAGGAATTGCTAATAAAGAATTGGCATTTGTTACCGCAGCCTGTTGAGCAAATACAGTTTTGTATTGGCTATCCCAAAGATTATAAATACCAAAATCTACGCGCCCTTTTGCCATTGGAAAATGGGCCAATACATCCATAGTACTGTAGCCTTTAATATCTGCAGCACTATTGCTGTCAGTCAAACCGGCTGTCTTTAATTGCTGGTCATCCTTATAGGCTTTATTGGTACCTTTAATGGCCTGTATTTGTGCACGGACACTATAGCCAGCGTCGTTATTCCATTCAGCGAATAAAGTTCCTTTGGTTGGAGAAATGGCAAAAGCATTTAATTCATGCCAATTGTCGGCAACATCTTTATACTGCCCACGTGTATAACCTAGAGTACCTCCGACCTTATAGTTTTGCATAAATGGATAGCTGACAGTCGCTTCTGCACCATATACTCTTTGATCAGCATCTACTACGTTTACAGAACGGTCAGCATTAAACTGTACCACCTGATCCGAGGTATTATAAAAACCGGTTAAGCCAAGATTTAAGCCCGTGTCCTGATTTAAACGCCAGCCTAATTCATAGCTGTTTACTGTAATCGGTGCAATACCAGAAGTCGTTAAGGTATAAGCAGCCACATCACGCAGCACCCGTTGTACATCTGGATAACTATAACCCTGTGAGAAGTTAGCATAAACTTGCTGCGCGTCTGTTAACTCATAGACTGCACCCAAATTGAATAGAAATTTGTCCGAATGGGTGGAGTCAGCCGCCATTAAAGTAATCGGTTTACGTGCGGTTAAATAACTGTCAGTGTCTGCCTGAACATATTGATAACGCACACCGGCCTGAATATTTAGACGATCTGTTAAGGCATAATCTCCTTGGACAAATGTGCCAATATTCTGAATTTCTGTATCAGGACCGGAACCCTGTTTTTCCCCTGTAGCGGTATAAACCAGACCATTATGACTAGGTGTATAGTAATCTGCCCATTGATGGTCTTTTTCCCAGTCATAGTCGAGGCCATAAGTCAGTTTTAAATCTCGATCTGCGACCTGTATATTAGATTGAATGGTAGAACGAATACCGGCATAGTCAATATTGGATTGGCTTTGCTTTACCTTACTCCGGCTTTGTTGCACAAAGATTTCATAACTATATGATTTTAAAGGTTTTGATTATTTTTTGATCCAAAATTAAATTTATTTAAATCAGATGCTTACATATTTATGCAACAAAGCCCCTTACTCCCATCTTTCGAATAGCCGTAAGGTACAAAGCGTACTTTTTCATTACGATAATATGCCTCCACATTCAAAGTCTGTCCAAGGACATCTTGATTTTGATATTGGGTATTAACGGCATAGCGCTCTGTAAAGGGCTGATTATCGAGGCTCCATCCTTTTATTGCTTTATGGGAAGGCTCAGTACCAGTTTGTAAGTAGGAATAGTCTGGTCCATATTCTGTATCCTGTTTATCTTTATAATATTGCGCCCCTACACTGAAAGTTTGCGTATCTGTTAAGTCAAAGTTTAAACGGCCATTGATGTCAAGGGTATCGGTATCCATTGTGCTACCCTGCCAAGGACTTAATGAAATACGCTCTCCTCGACCATCAAATTGAGAACCTCGGCGGGTATAATCTAGGCCTAAAAATCCATCCACTTGATCATTACTAAATGAGGCAGTTTGACCCACTTGGTAAGTTAAACCGTCACGGCGGAAATTATCGGCTGATGTGATGCCCAGCTTGGTTTGAAAACTTACGGGTTCAGATTTATCTGTGCGTTTGGTAATAATATTAATAATACCGCCAGTTGCACCTGAACCATAAATACTGGATGCGCCGGAAACCACCTCAATATGGTCAATCATATTTGGACTAATACTATTCAGTTGACGTGCAATATCCCGTGAACCTGTCTGTGAAACTCCATCAATCATGACCAGTACATTACGTCCACGCATGGTCTGACCATAATTACTTGTAGTTCCACTACTAGGTGCTAAAGATGGTACAAGCTGCGCTAAAATATCCGCGACTTTTCGACCTGCGCCAGCTTGTTGAACAATTGCTTCGCCATGAATGGTTTGTACTGTCCCTGCGATCTCGGCGATTGTTTTAGGTGTACGTGTGGCGGTCATCACCATTGTTGAAAGTTGAGTGATATCCGGTTTTTCTGGTGCAGCTGCTGGGCTACTCTCTTTTGCATAAAGATGCATAGAAATAGCGATTGTGAGAAGACAAAGATTAAATTGAGATCGCCGCATTTTCATTCCCTAGATTGCAATTGTTAATTTTGCGGCAAATGATAATCATTATTATTAATGATGTAGAATTATTATTTAAAAATTTTATTGAGTACTTTCCTGGCTTGAAACTTCACAGGAAAAATTTCATAAAACAGACAATGAACACTGCTTTGAAATGAAAAAAATTAATATTTATTGATCTATTTTTAATTGAGGTAACCGACTTCTTCTAAGTAAATCAAGTAATCCAAATTGAACAGGAAGCTCCTTCTAAAGATAATTATTTAGATCATGAATCTGCTAAGAAGCATACGCTCTATAATCAAACCACTATTATGAGCGTATTCGTTATCTTCCAATTGCCTTCAGCTTAACCCAAACCCTTAACCAGAAAGAAACAGCCCACAATCACCAATAACACGGCGAAACATTTTTTCAGGATTTGTGGCGATAATGCATGTGCTGTTTTCGCCCCAAGTTTGGCAGTAAAGAAACTCATAATGCTAATACCAAGAAAAGCATAAATATGAACAAAGCCAATAGTATTGGGCACATTCACCTGCGCCTGCATCCCAAAAATCATAAATCCCAAAGCACCGGCAACTGCAATGGGGAAACCACAGGCTGCAGATGTGCCTACTGCCTGTTGCATGACCACGCCATAACGGTTGAGATACGGTACGGTCAAGCTGCCACCGCCAATCCCAAAGATGGCTGAAGCAAAACCAATTCCCGAACCTGCAGCGATTTGTTGACCGGTTGAGGGCAAGGTTCGCCCCTGCTCTGCCGGCTTTTTGCTACCTGTAAACATGGTATACGCCACCCAGATCAGAAAGATTCCTACCACAATCTGCAAATGTAAGCCCGAAATTAAACCGGCAATCCCTGCACCGAAAAAACATCCAATGGCCATAGGCGGAGCTAGATGTCTAAAGACTGGCCACAGCACTGCCTCGTTCTTATGGTGCACCATCAATGAACTGATAGAGGTGATCACAATAGTTGCTAGCGATGTACCTAAAGCCAAATGCATAATCACATCCGGACTATAACCTATCTGCATAAACACGATATATAACAGTGGTACAATGATTGTTCCGCCACCGACCCCAAACAGCCCAGCGGCAAAACCTGCGCATGCCCCGATAATTAAAAAAATGATAATTTCCACGAAATACTGACTGAATAATTTGAAATTAAAGACAAGGCGCCTTAAGCAAGTTCCAGCTCACCAACCTGATGATAGGCACGATTAAAATACACCAGACCATGTTCTTGCTGACTGTGCTGAATGGCCAGCACACGGCACATAAAAATGCTATGCGTACCCACCTGCTGAATCTGCTCAATCTCGCAATCAAAGCTGGTCAAGGCATCTGTTAACACCGGCGCGCCGGTTTCCAGCTCAGTCCAGGTTCCATATTGAAAGCGCTCTTCAGACTTCATTTTGGAGGCAAAGACATTGGAGATTTGTTGATGCTGCGCGCCTAGCACATTCACGCTCAAGATTTTATTTTCAATAAAATGGGCGTGTGAGCGTGAAGCCTGATTCATGCAAACCAATAAGGTCGGTGGTGTATCGGTTACACTACACACGGCAGATGCGGTAAATCCATGCACACCAGACGCCCCTGCCGTGGTCACCACATTGACCGCGCTGCTGAGCAAAGACATGGCATTTCTAAAGTCTGCTGCTTCAATCATCACCGGATTCCTTCATGTTCTTGGGTTATGCTTGAAATGGTTGTTAAGCGGATGGGCCAGATGTTTTCCATCCATTCCCATCAGCTCTGCCACATGATGTGCCTGCGCGTTAAGCACTCAATTCTTGACGCACAATATCGGCGCCAGCGCTTAAAGCACGAAGTTTACCTTGCGCCACCTGACGCGATAACGGCGTCATACCACAGTTGGTCGATGGATAAAGCTTGTCGGCATCAACAAACTGCAAAGCTTTACGCAAGGTATTGGCCACTTCTTCTGCGGTTTCAATCTGGTTGGTGGCCACATCAATAGCGCCAACCATAACTTTTTTGCCGCGGATCAGCTCAATCAGGTCCATCGGTACGCGTGAGTTCTGACATTCCAGCGAAACAATATCAATTTTGGATTGTTGCAGTTTCGGGAACACGGCTTCATATTGACGCCATTTAGAGCCTAAGGTTTTTTTCCAGTCAGTATTGGCTTTAATGCCATAGCCATAGCAGATATGCACGGCGGTTTCGCATTTCAGACCTTCCAGTGCGCGTTCCAGCGTGGCCACACCCCAGTCATTGACTTCATCAAAGAACACGTTAAAAGCAGGTTCATCAAACTGGATAATATCGACCCCAGCGGCTTCGAGTTCCCTTGCCTCCTGATTCAGGATTTTGGCAAATTCCCAGGCCAGTTTTTCACGGCTTTTGTAATGACCATCGTACAGGGTATCAATCATGGTCATTGGACCCGGCAAAGCCCATTTAATTGGCTGAGTGGTCTGGCTGCGTAAAAACTTGGCATCTTCCACAAACACCGGCTGTTTCCGGGCCACCTCACCGATCACCGAAGGTACGCTGGCATCATAACGGTTACGAATACGCACCGTTTCCCGTTTTTCAAAATCCACACCTTCGAGATGTTCAATAAAGGTGGTGACAAAATGCTGACGGGTCTGCTCACCATCGCTGACAATATCAATTCCGGCCAGTAACTGTTCATGCAGTGACAGGCTCAAGGCATCCTGTTTGGCTTCACGCAGTGCATCGCCTTCAAGTTTCCATGGCGACCAGAGTTTTTCCGGTTCTGCCAGCCAGGATGGTTTCGGTAAGCTGCCTGCGGTTGAGGTTGGGAGTAAAATGCTCATCTTTAATCTTCTATCTCTATACGTTGAATTAAGCAGCGTTGGTTGCTACGGCGTAGCTGGCAGCCCACTGTTCCAGAATGTGCTGATACGGTTTAATAAAGTGTTCTTCTGTCCATTTGCCCTGTTTTACGGCCAGCTGGCTACGCTCGACACGGTCATAGACAATTTGCGTTAAGGAATAATCCGGGTACTCAAGACTAGGTTGATAGACCTGACCTGCAGTCGAGTTGGCATTATAAATTTCAGGACGATAAATCTTCTGGAAGCTTTCCATGGTGCTAATCGCGCTGATTAATTCAAGATCGGTATAATCCGCCAATAAATCACCGCTAAAATAGAACGCCAAAGGTGCAGCACTATTTTCCGGTTTAAAATAGCGAACAGTTAAACCCATTTTTGCGAAATAATGATCTGTTCTTGAGTATTCATTTTGCTGATATTCAACCCCTAACACCGGATGAATATTGGCGGTACGATAATAGGTTTTGGTGGTCGATACGCTCAGGCAGATCACCGGCTGTTTATTAAACTGTGACTGGAACGCCTCGGAATTCACCACGTACTGATACAGCTTGCCGTGCAGATCACCAAAGTTGTCAGGCATTTCCCCGGCTTTATGGCCTTGGGACAATAAAAGCACGCTAAAGTCATAATCACGTACATACGATGAAAAACTGTTTCCGATCATGCCTTCAATACGCTGATTGGTACGATGATCAACAATCGTCGATTTCAGCATTTCAATGGCTGGAAAGGCGTTACCATTGCCTTCGACATCAAGATCTGCAGACACAATATCAATTTCCAGTGAATAACGGTCACCCTTCGGATTATCCCAATGTGCCAAGGCATTAAAACGGTTATTGATCATGCGCAGCGTGTTACGCAGGTTCTGTTCACGGCTTTCGCCACGCGCCAGATTGGCAAAGTTGGTTGTTAAACGGGTACTGTCCGCTGGTTGATAGTTTTCATCAAAACGAATACGTTTAATTGAACATGCAAACTGTTGACTCATCTGTTCCACCGCTTTAAATATCTAAAAATAAAAATCTGAATGTCTTTCTGGTTTTAGTTATACGTGAACCCTAAGATGAATAAAAATGATTTAATCTAAGTTAATAGTGAATTAAATTCATGTTTTGATTTGAATAGCGTTATTTAAGGCGAAAATATAGAAAAATAGACTGCCCTATGAGTCATCAATCGAGTCCAATTTTTCTTGCTGGAAAAAGGCCAAAAAGCTAGATTTAGAATCAAAATATATTTTTTTAATTTTAATAAAAACAATTATTTATAATTTTTATTGTAGCTAAACATCTTCACATTTTGTTGAAGAAAATGAGCTTCTTGATGGAATAAAAAATTGGCTCGCCTAAATATTTGGATCTGGTCTGTTTAGGTCAAACGGCGCTTATATAAAAATGTCTATAAAAGCATCAACATGAATTTGGCTCAGTTGAAGATGAGGAAAAATCAAGGGGTTTAGCTTGTAAATGATCAGTGATTTACCTTCCTATTAAACGAATAGATGCAGTGTTCTTCTGTAGCCCAATTTCCTTGAGAAACGACTTTGCGACTTTCAGCTTCTATAAGAAATGAAAATTTAAGCCGGCCCAGCTATACTGCTTAAAATACAAGCAGAATATTAAGATCAGTAAAATAAGGAAATATCCAATGACTTTTCAAAAAACAATCTTAGGCCTAAGTTTAGGTTGTGTACTGACACTTATGTATGGCTGTGCCAAACCCACTTCTGATCAGTCTGAAACTGAAGTCAGTACTTCTGAAATCACATCAGATTCAAATGAAACTGCCAAAGCCAGCTCAGATTTTGATCTGAATAACATCCCCATTTCGACCGCAGTGCTTGGCGAGTTTCCTTATATTGAGTTACCACAGGGTTATCGCTATCAGAATGATGAAAATCGAAAGTTTGAACGTGTGCCGTTTTGGACAGGACATGACTTTCACTGGGTTGAAGGAAAACTGTTTAGTTCGGGTATTAGCGCTGAATCAGATTATAAAGAAGGCAGTTATTTAGAAATACAGCGTAATCTTGATGCGGTAATTAAACAGCTTGGCGGTGTAGAAGTTGCCAATAGTCAAATCCCCAAAGAGCTTGCCAACAGTCTGCCTGATGCCATTCGGGTGCAACATGGTTCAGGTTTGGCTGATATTTATAATTACCCTGCGCAAACGTATGTGATTCGACAAGCGGATAAAAATATTTGGTTCCATTTGGCGCAATCTGGTCACTATATGGGTTTAATGGTAGCGGAAAGTCAGCCCTTAAATATCACTGCCAAAGCACTGACGTCGAGTGCACTGAAACAAAGTCTGGATCAGGACAGTAAAGTGAGTGTGCAAATTAACTTTGCCACAGATCAAGCCGATATTTTGCCAGACTCACAAGAACAAATAGATCAGATTATTGCTTTACTGAAAGATAACGATGATTTAAAACTTGGCATTTACGGACATACTGATAATACAGGCGATGCGGCGCATAATTTAAAATTGTCTGAGCAACGTGCGCAAGCTGTGGTGACTGCTCTAACCAAAGCAGGCATTGATACAAATCGTCTGACAGCCAAAGGTTTTGGGGATACTCAGCCTGTTGCAGATAATGCGACTGAAGATGGTAAGGCGAAAAACCGTCGGGTGGAGTTGGTGAAATTATAAAAGTCTAAATACTAAAAAGACCGCAATATAGCGGTCTTTTTTACATCTTTTTATAAATGGTGTCACGGCGGTCAACGTCTAAGACAAGCACCACAATTTTGGCGTCAATGACTTGATAGACTAAGCGATACGCGGTTTCAGCTTATCAAACTTTTAAGTGCGGTTTTTGTGAACTCGAACTCTTAAGTCATCTAAAGTTATCCTGATAGTTTCTTCACTTTTCGCTTTTTCTGCTAGTTGTAATAAATAAACCTCATCCATAACACAATCTTTTAAGATTATTTTTGTATTTTCCAAAATGCGATTTTGACGATCAGGGCTACGACCTTCTAAAAATTCTGGTATTTTTTTTACCATATTTCATAAGCTCCAAATAGGATGTTCTTCCCAATTATCAGGAAAACCCATCGCAACACGCCAATTTTCATCTTTCACAATAGGTTTTAAGAGTTTATTCAATTGATAGCACCACTCTGAATCAAATCCTGTCGGTCTTAGCAAGGTTTTTAAGATTAAGAGTACATAGAAGATACGTTTATTCGTCGGTGTAATCGGTGATTGCCAATTTGGATCTTTGTCGGCTTTAGATTTAATAGCTAATTCTTTATTCCATAACCGTCCATGATGGGCACAAATATTTCTTACATAGGTCAATATATGCAACCATTCAGCTAATTTTTCATGATGCAAAGAAAAATGCTGTGCGATTGCTTTCTTATCTTCTTTATTGTTAGCCTTATTATTTATTAAACCACTATATAAAAATGACAATGAACCAAAACTTAAAACTTCTGTCAGCATCCAAATTGGGATTTGAGGAAAACCATCATAATTTTGTTGAAAATGCTGGATGAACGTATCTTTAGAGCGTTCAACTTCTTTGTTGCATGTTTCTAAAAATTTTCTATGGTTAAATTTGGGATAAAAATTTTGTGCGTTGTATATACCAAATGCACCATATTGATGACCGAGATAATACGTTAATTTCGTTCGTAAAAACGTTTCTATAATTTCGATAGCACCGAATATTTGTAATCGTAATTCAGTATCAAATTCATATAATTGCACAATTTTTTCAAACGAAGTGCCCGGCTTGAATCGATCTAAGACATTATTTCCTGACCTTATTCGGTAAGGATACCAATATGCACTTAAGCGATAATAACCATATTTTGCCAATATTCCTTCAGCCCAAGCAACATTATGAATACTCAATCCTTTAGACTGTAGATGATGCACTTGCTCAGCATATGATAAAGGCTTTTTATTTATAAGGTTTTAACATAATTCACTAAAATCGAGGCATAAAAAACCGCCAAGGTTGCGCGGACTTCAAAAGAAGAACTAAGCGTGGCGGCTGTATTAAGTACATAATAGCGGCAATTGTCATTATTAGCAAGTTATGATCAAAAACCGCTCTTAGCGACGGTCTTTTTTATATCTAATCTCCCCTAACCCCTCTTTATTAAAGAGGTGAGGAACAGCATTCCACAAGGGGAGAATTTTTAAGCCACAGGTGATAACCTAAACAACATCTGCCATTGTTCATGAACCTTTTACTTCTCAAAAATCTCTCTTAAATCCTCCGTCATCCCTTGGGCGGACTTAAACTCGCCTTGCTGGTTTTTCCACACCATTGACGGCGTGGCAAAGAAACCATATTTAGCCATCAGTTCCTGATTGGCATCTATTTTTGCAGCAATATCAGCAGGGATATTCTTGGTAATTTTTAACTTGTTTTGCCCTTTATTGGTATTGTAACTGGTAAATACCTGCTGCGGATTTTTAGCCATCAGCATGGTCGCCACTTGCCCGCGACTTTCATCACGAATGACTGCCACCTGAATATGTCTAAGCTGTACCTTTCCCGCCTTCACCCACGGACGTGCCTTTTGCCAGAAGGTATGGCAATACGGACAATTCGGGTCTGAAAATACATATACAATCCGCGGCGCATCTTTTTGTCCATCCTGAATCCAGGTGGAGTTCTCCAGACTTTTCCAGACATCATCCAGCACGGCGTCTTTAACATGGGTTTCAAGCGCTTTGATGGTCAGGTTCTCACCCTTGGCATTGTGCAAATCGCCTATAATGTAATATTTCTGGTCATTGGAAATAAACACGGTCGCCGGACTTTGCTGCATATGCCCGGCCCATCCGGTCATTTGCTCTGGCGCTTCAATCTGCTTGATAAATTTAAAGCCTTCCTGCTCAATCTGTTTTTTCAGATCAGTCTGGGCAAATGCTGTCGTATTTAACAGCAGCAGGAACAACACAGCGGGATAGATCATTTTTATAAGAGTTTCCTGTTATTTTGAAGATGGAGCAGAAAGATCGTTGATATAGCGACGCAGCATCGGCTGGGTCAGTTCGCCCATATGCCGATGCACGAGCTGTCCTTGTGCATTAAAGAACAAGGTGCTTGGCAAGCCATACATATTCATCTGGGTGGCCATGTCACCTTGAGGATCAAACAGGACATGCTGGAAATTAAAACCATGCTGACGCAAATAATCCTGTACGGTGTCAGTCGTTTCGCCCTGATTCAGCATTACAAAATGAATGTCCGGATAATCCTGCTGGGCCTGATGTAAAACCGGCATTTCCCGGTGACACGGCGGACACCAGCTGGCCCACAGGTTAATGACGGTCGGTTTGCTGACCCAGTGCTGTAGTGGCACCTGTTGCTGCTGTAAATTTTGAAATTGCAGATCAGGATACTGATTCTGCTGTGGCAAGACCGTTTGAATACCCCAATTCAGACAAAGCTGGATCGCAACAAATAGCGCGATCAATATCGCTTTAGGCAGATTGGCCAATGCCCGGTTTTTCCATAAAAACCACCCAATGCCGGCAATCAATCCACCATAAAAATGAAAGCCTTTGTCCTGAATCTTGATTATATCCAGTGGTGTCGCCAGATAAAGATCGGCATGCATCAGCACAAAAACCAGTCGTGCGGCAATTAATCCCACCCACAATGATGTCCACAAGCTGTCACTAAAGATGCACCAGCTAGGTTCAGGCCATTGCTGTTTGTGTCCGAAATATCGCCCTGCCCCATACACCAGCACTAATCCGGTGAGCAGCAGCACAATCTGCCACGGCAACATCAGTGGGCCTATATGCAGCGCCGTTGCAGAAACCATCATGGTGTTTTTGCCTGCTGAAGTTGCTGTAAGCGCTGAATAAGTTGGGTCGCGCTAAAGGTACCAGTTAAACGTAAAGTACGCTGTTCCTGCTGCTGACTGTCCAGGAAAATCATGGTCGGTGGACCAAGAATCTGCCAGTCACGCAGTAATGCATCTTGAGATGGATGATACTCGGTTAAATCCAGTTTAATCCGCACCACATCCTGCAAGGCTGCCTGTACATCGGTACGTGGCAGGACTTCATTTTCTACCGGCTGACAGGCCACACACCAGTCGGCATAGACATCAATCACGATACTGCGTCCACTGTTCTGCTGTAGCAGCTGTGCCAGTTCCTGCTGGGTATGCACCTTTTGCCAGCTGAGTGTTTGCTGGGTATGGACCGCACCCATCTGCTGAAGGCCATGTTGAATATGCCAAATACCAATAGCGGTCATGGCCAGCGCCAGCACAATAACGCCAACACGCGAAATTTTCCCTTGCAGATGTCTGCGGATTAAATCGAAGCAGTAAATTGCCAGCGCCAGAAAAATAATACCCATCAACAGGAAATAGGCCACAGTCGGCAGCAATGGGCGGGCGAAATAAACCGCCAGCGCCAGCATTAAAAAGCCGAAACTGAATTTCAACCGGTCCATCCACAAACCCGGTTTCGGTAAATATTTGGCGCCAAATACAGCGGCAATAAATAAAGGAATCCCGAGGCCCAGACCCAGTACAAACAGATAGGTCGCGCCGAGTACCGGCTGATCCAACTGCGATACGAACAGCAAAGCACCGGCCAAAGGCGCGCTCATACACGGACCTACAATCAGCGCGGAAATCATCCCCATTAACGCAGCACCGACCAGCGTACCGCCCTGCTGTTTTTGCTGCCATCGGTCCAGTCGTCGTAATAAACCCTGTGGTAAGGACAGCTGATACACCCCAAACAGGTTCAAGGCAAATAAAATAAACAGCACTGCAAAGATGCCAATAAAGATCGGGCTTTGGAACCAGCGCTGGAAACTATAGCCCAGTTGTGCAACCACCAGTCCCATCACCGCATACACTGCGGCCATACCCAGTACAAAAGCCAGCGCAATCAACGCAGCACGATAACCGCGATGACGTTGTACCAGAATGCCAGACAAAATTGGAATCAGTGGCAAAGAACAAGGTAAAAAGGCCAGTAAAATACCAAAACCTAAAAAAATCAGCAGATTAAAAAATAAATGATGTTCCGAGAGTAAATTGAAAAAATACTGGTCATTGTTCCATTCAGATTGCAATGACGCAGCGGCTGCCGTTTGTGTCTCGCCTGCGATTTCACTGGCCGGCACCGGATTAGACGCTACGACTGAAATTTCTGAAGCCGCGACAGCATCAGTGAGTTTTGTCGGCTCTGTATTCTCTACTGCGGCAATCGACTCATTTTCAATGACTGCTTCTTCGGCGGCAGCAGATGTAGTTGTCAGTACTGTTTTTTCAGGTTTACTTGGTGCCGCTTCAATTTTAGCCGGTGCATCCAGCGCGACCGGTTTGGCGGCACTTAATAAACGCCGTTCGCTTGAAGGCGCATCTGACTGGGGCAACAAGCCTTGCGCATCGGTCTGAATGGTGGCGCGTTGCACCGGATAACATAAACCGCTTTCGGCACAGCCCTGCCACTGAATTTTAAATTGCTGGTTTGGCGCGACCGTAATCGTGGTCTTGACCTGATGATAATGCACCTTGGTCTGGCCAAAGGTCGGATCGTTCTTATCTTCCGGCACCGGCAGCTGTAATTTTAGCGCACCAGCATCGCTACGCACCTGTAGCTGATCATGATATAAATAATAATCTTCGGCGATGGTCCAGCGCAGTTCCGCCTGATCATCGCTAATAGAACGCGCCTGAAACTGAAACGCCTGATCGGATGGCAAGAACTCCTGCGCCTGTGACCAGACTGGCCAGAATGCACAAAGAACCACAAGCAAAGCACTTACACGCGTAATCATGACGTCCATTTTTCTGTAGAAAACCCGATTCATTATTAAAAAGATTAAATTAAGAGAACATTAACATAGCTCATTATTTATAAAATAGGATTTCAGGTGGAGAGTAACTATGTTTGTGGTTCTGGTCGAAGATGATCCTTATATTGCCCAAAGTATCTGTTCAGCGCTGGACTATTTAAATATTTCAGTCGAGCATGTGGCCACTGCACGCGCTGCTGATTATTTTATCCGGCAAAGTGCGGTCGATTTGTGCCTGCTGGATTTGGGCCTGCCCGATCAGGACGGTCTGGAACTGCTGCAGCAGTGGCGCCAGGATGAAATTCATCTGCCGGTACTGGTTTTAACCGCCCGGCATCAAACCCGGCAATGTGTAGAAGCCTTAAATCTGGGGGCCGATGACTACCTGACCAAACCCTTTGAACTGGACGAGCTGATTGCCCGTATACATGCGCTGGCACGGCGTAATCGTGGTTTTTCTTCCAACCTGTTGCAACTGGGTGATTTGCTGTTAAACCGCGATACCCAGGAAGTGACGTTCCAGCAGCAGCCGGTGACTCTGTCACGGCGTGAATACAGCCTGCTGGAAACCCTGATGAGCCATCCCAACCAGATTTTAAAAAATGAACAGCTGCTCGATAAACTGTATGGCTATCAGGACAGTATCGAGAGCAACGCGCTGAATGTGCATATTTATCATTTACGCCAGAAACTAGAGCCGCAGCTGATTCAGACCATTCGTGGTGTGGGCTATATGTTTAAAGTGCCGGAAACCGAGAGCTGAATATGCAGAACTACAGTTTAAAATGGCGGCTGGTCAGCATGTTTATGGTGGTGTTTCTTAGCCTGTGGAGTCTGGTGTTTTGCTGGCTGTATTATGATTTGCAGCAGCGGCTGCAAGATACGCTGGATCAGCGCCTGTTTGCCTCTGCACAAATGGTGGCGCGGCTGATTCAGCATTTGCCGCTCCAGGAAATTAATCCCGATTCCTTAAAACAGGTGGCCGAACAGTATCATGCGCAAAACCTGATTGCCTGTGAGGTGTCGGTGTTTAGCTCGGATATTACGCTGGGACCGTATGTAGTGGCTCGGACCCGCGGCGCACCGGAACAACTGACCGGACAGCAACCGGGTTTTAGTACCTGGCAGGAAAATGGTGTGGAATGGCGCAGTTATGTGCTGCGTAAAGGCGATATTCAGGTGGTGGCCGCAGAACGGCTGGTGCTTAGAGCCTCTTTATTGCAACAGATTCTGCAATCGGTGCTGATTCCGCTGGTGTTATCGCTGCTGATCTGTATGGCGCTGGTGATTCATATTCTGCGTAAAGAATTCCGCCCTCTGGATGATATGGCCCAGCAACTGGCAGATAAACAGCATTCGCTGTCAGATGCGGCGCATTATCTGCAACATCTGGATGCGCGTAAAATTCCCAAAGAAGTCCAGCCCTTTGTCGATAATTCCAATCAGCTGATTCAGAACCTGTACCATAGTCTGGAAAATGAAAAACTGTTTACCGCCTATGCCGCGCATGAACTGCGCAGCCCTTTAACCGCAATTAAAACTCATGTACAACTCAGCCGGATGATGGTTGAACAGAATCCGGCGCAGGCCAGCAAGCTGATTGAAAACCTGAAACAGGCCGAAAACAGTATCTGGCGCTATCAGCAGTTGCTGGAACAGTTGTTATTACTGAGCCAGACCGATCATGACGCTGCGCAAGCCGCCCCAGATTCGGAAACCACCGAAGTCGCACCAGTTTTGAGGCAAGTGATGGAAGAATTAAGTCCGGTTTATCCACATTTAAACACTATCTTGCAGGTCGATTGGGAAAGTCTGCAGACCCTGCAACTACCACCGCTGAGCTTGCAGACCATCCTGAAAAATCTGCTGGAAAATGCCCTGCTACATGCCCAAGGCTTAAGCCGAATTGCAATTACCATGCATGATCAGCAACTGCTGGTACAAGATGATGGTCAGGGGCTGACTGCCGCTGAACTGACCCAGATGACCCGGCGCTTCTGGCGTAAATCTGCTCAGCAACAGGGTCATGGTTTAGGTCTTGCTTTGGTGAAAGCATTGCTCCAGCATCATCACTACCAGATAGATTTAAGCCTGAACCCGCCTCAGGGTTTAAGCATTCGCATTCGGCCGGAGCAGCCCTCTTCCACGCTCAATTAAAGGGTTGATGCTTGGGGACTAGATTAGAAGCTATATCTTAAGCCCCAAACCGCCTGATTTTTCTGTTTGATTTTACTGCGGTCATAGCCACCCAGAATGAAGTCGGAAAAGACATTCACATTCGGCGCAACTGCATAATCCAGCCCGACCGAGGCAAAACGAAAAGCGGTATCGGTCTGGGTATCTAAAAATTCCTGACCTTCATATTTGCCGGAGTCATTAAAATAGGAACCTGCAACGGCCAGATTTCCAGTTAATTTGTCGCTGAGCTGATGGGCATAGTTCAGGCTGACATAGGTATCGCCCTGATTCATATACACCACATCATATAAATAGGTCGACACGCCGAAGGTCAGAGTAGCCTGATCATTCACATTCTTGCTGACACGCAGGCCCAGTTCATTGGAGGTGGTACTGTCCCCACCCGGATAATAATAGGTCGCATTCCACAGATCCCAAGTCAGGCCTTTAAAATCTGACACATGCCCGACAATAAAATCATGTTCCATTTTATCGGTGCTGTATTGCCGGCCTTGTTGTAAATCGCGGTATGAATAACCCAGTGTACTGCCCCAATAACCGGCATAAAAATTTCCGTAACCCAGGGTTAAAGAGGCCTGCAAAGCCAAGTCTTCATTTTCTGGTGCATTGGTCAGACCGCGCGACACATATTTAGATACTGCGGTCAGCTGACCAGACACATCAATAGAGGAAGAGGATGCATCATTGGCCCAGCTGGACATGCTGATACATGACAGACACCCGGCGGCGACCACCGTTCTTGTAAATGGAATCATTGTTTTAAAATTTAACCTGATTGAATGTAAAAATCCCAGCCAACCATCCGACCGTGAGCTGTGCGGATGGTTGGATATGTGGTTTTAACTAAGAAAAAAGGATGTGTATAAAAATGCACATCAAAATGATCTAAGAGATCAAAGCGTTCTGTTGCGGCTAGATTGACCGGACTGGCGTATTGGCCCGGTAAAATGGCGCCGTAGATTTGGCCAGCGCCGGTTTGGCACGAATATGATCGGCCAGTTTTTCGGCCATCATAATGGTGGTGGCATTCAGGTTGCCGGTAATAATCAGCGGCATGATGGAAGCATCAATCACTCGCAGGTTTTGCAGCCCATGTACTCGCCCGTAGCCATCGACCACCGCCATATCATCTTCACCCATTTTGCAGCTGCAAGATGGATGGAACGCAGTTTCAGCGTGGTTACGGATAAATTCGTCCAGCTCGGCATCGCTTTGTACCTGTTTGCCCGGGCTGATTTCTTCGCCGCGATAGGCATCTAAAGCCGGTTGATGCATGATGTCCCGGGTAATGCGGATGGCATCACGGAACTCGCGCCAGTCCTGTTCGGTACTCATATAATTGAACAGGATACTTGGATGCTGAAACGGATCTTTGGAGCGCAGTTTGACCCGCCCACGAGATGGAGAGCGCATAGAACCGACATGCGCCTGAAAACCATGCTGCTGAATGGCATTACTGCCATTGTAGTTAATGGCGACCGGTAAAAAGTGATACTGGATATTCGGCCAGGCAAACTCATCGGAGGTGCGGATAAAGCCACCGGCTTCAAACTGGTTACTGGCACCCACACCCTGACCTAAAAACAGCCATTCTGCGCCAATTTTTGGCTGGTTATACCATTTTAAGGCTGGATATAAGCTGACCGGTTTTTTGCACTGATACTGTAAATACATTTCCAGATGATCTTGCAGGTTTTCGCCCACGCCCGGTAAATCATGAACCACCGGAATCTCCAGGCTTTTTAGATGCTGGGCATTACCGACACCGGAACGCTGCAGAATTTGCGGGGAAGCAATGGCACCCCCACAGAGCAACACTTCTTTTTCAGCAAAGACTTGGAGTGGCTGCGCGGTACTTTGTCCCTGAAAATATTCAACTCCCACCGCCTGCTTGCCATGAAATAGAATTTTATTGGTCATGGCATGGGTGCGAATGGTTAAATTCGGGCGCTGTCTGGCCATATCCAGATAACCACGCGCCGTGCTGGAACGGCGTCCCTGTGGGGTTACGGTACGGTCCATCGGGCCAAATCCTTCCTGCTGATAGCCATTCAGGTCATCGGTACGTGGATAACCGGCTTGAACCCCAGCTTCGACCATGGCATGAAACAGCTCATTATTACCATTCTTAGGCGTTGCGACTGAAACCGGGCCTGAATCACCGTGATAGTCATTGCCGCCAATATCGCGAGTTTCAGCTTTTTTATAATATGGTAGACACTGCGCATAGTTCCAGTGTTCCAGACCTTTAAAGCTGGCCCACTGTTCCAGATCCATAGCATTACCACGGATATAGCACATGCCATTAATCAGTGAAGAACCGCCCAGACCTTTACCACGGCCGCATTCCATACGGCGATTGTTCATGTGGGGTTCAGGATCAGTCAGGTAGGCCCAGTTATAACGGCGGCCTTGTAATGGATAAGCTAAAGCAGCCGGCATCTGGGTTCTAAAATCCAGACGATAGTCCGGGCCACCTGCCTCAAGTAATAGCACCTTAGTATCTGGATCTTCAGTTAAACGCGCTGCCAGAACATTACCCGCAGAGCCCGCACCGATAATAATATAGTCGTAATTCATCAAATCCCCCTTATGCGCTAAATACAGATTGGAAAGGACTGAGTTCGACCTGAACCGATTTGGTCTGGGTGTAATGCTGCAAGGTCACAAGCCCATTTTCACGTCCAACACCGGAATGTTTATAACCACCGACCGGCATTTCTGCAGGTGATTCACCCCAGGTATTCAGCCAGCAAATCCCAGCTTCAATCTGATGAATAATGCGATGGGCACGGCTTAAATCCGGACTGACCACACCAGCAGCCAGACCATAGGTGGTGGCATTGGCTCTGCGGATTACTTCATCTTCACTGTCATAGCTTAAGATGCTCATAACCGGGCCAAAAATTTCTTCCTGGACAATGCGCATTTCATCATGACAGTCGGTAAATACCGTGGGTTCGACAAAAGCCCCGTGCGCAAATTCAGCTGCCGCTGCGCGCTGCCCGCCTGTTAACAGACGAGCGCCCTGCTGTTTGCCCAGCTCAATGTAATGCAATACTTTTTCCATATGGGCAAAGCTGGATAGTGGCCCGAAATTAGTGTTCGGGTCTAAAGGCTGACCCATGCGCACATAGGGAATGCGCTGCAGAATCTTTTCTTCAAAAGCAGTTTTTAAAGCAGCAGGAATAAACACCCGGGTTCCATTGGTACACACCTGTCCAGAGCTGTAGAAATTGGCCATCATGGCGATATCGGCAGCCAGATCCAGATTGGCATCTTCACAGATAATTAACGGTGATTTTCCACCGAGTTCCATGGTGATTTCTTTTAAGCTGGACGCCGCTGCCTGTGCCATTACTTTTTTACCGGTACTCACACCGCCGGTAAAGGATACTTTGGCAATCTCTGGATGCTCAGTTAAATAGCTACCCACATCGCCACCACCGGTCACCACATTAAAGACGCCGTCCGGTACTCCGGCTTCACTATAAATTTCGGCCAGTTTTAACGCGGTCAGTGGGGTAATTTCACTGGCTTTAAATACCATGGCGTTGCCTGCGGCCAAGGCCGGTGCAGATTTCCATAACGCAATCTGGATTGGATAATTCCAAGCGCCAATACCGGCCACCACACCCAGCGGTTCACGGCGGGTATAAATAAAAGAACTTTCTCTTAATGGAATTTGCTGGCCTTCGAGCGCTGGTAAAATGCTGGCATAATATTCCAGCACATCTGCCCCGGTCACAATATCGACGCTCCGGGTTTCACTTAAAGGCTTGCCACTGTCCAGGCTTTCAATTTCTGCCAGCTCATCATTGCGTGCCCGTAAAATGGCTACGGCCTGATTTAAAATGCGTGAACGCTGCATGGTGGTCATGGCTGCCCAGACTTTTTGTCCCTGTTTGGCAGACTGTACTGCCCGATCAACATCGGCCTGGTTACATGCCTGAATGGTGGCCAACACCTCAGCATTGGCCGGATTAATACTTTGGAATGTTTCAGAGGATGAAGCATCGACAAACTGACCGTGAATATAAGGTCGTTGTGTATTGAATTGCATCAATTGGTTCTCCTCGTAATTTAGTGAATATTGAGTTGCTGACGGATATAGTCGGCACAAATCTGAATAGGTAAATCGGCATCCAGTTCAGTGGTCATTAAGGAACCGCGTAACCAGAAACCGTCAATCAGTGCGGCCAGACCCTGTGCGGCGCGTTCGGCCTGATCGCGGTCCAGCTGTTTGGCAAACTCATGCTTGATATTGGAATGCAGGCGGTAATGGTTAACCTGCTGCAAACGATGCAAGTCAGGTTGATGCATACTGTTGGCCCAGAATGCCAGCCAGGTTTTCATGGCCGCTTTGTCAGTCTGTTCGGCCGAGAAATTGGCACGCACAATCGCAATCAGGCGCTGCTCCGGGGTATTTTCTGCGGCGTTTAAACTGGCCGAAATGGCATCGCCCAGCTGTTGCAGCAAATAACGCATGGTCGCTTCAATCAGGCCATGCTTGCCCTGAAAATAATGACTGATGATGCCTGTAGACACACCTGCCCGCTGGGCAATCTGGCTGATAGACGCTTCAGCAAAACCCAGTTCATTAATGGCAGATAAGGTGGCATCAATCAGCTGTTGACGACGAATCGGTTGCATACCAACTTTAGGCATAAGATCGACCTGACTAATAAAAATCATACACAAGGCAAGGTAACATATAAAAACGTTATTTTAATTGAACGTTCAATTAAAATAAATTATAGTCCCGTCTGCTTCCTGATGTACAGCTCAGTTTGTTTTTCATTTGCAAATGTTTGTAATGAGAGCCATGCCTATAGTCTGGTTAAGCCAAAACACACTGCGCTGTAGATCCGAATTAAAAAAATATGGTCACAGATTTATGCAAAAGAAAACTGAACAGACGACCGATAGTCTGAACAAAGTTGTCTTTTTTCTTTCGGCAACACTCATCCTGCTGTTTTCGCTGGTTACGATTTTATTTAATGACCAGGCGAATCAGCTCATTACCCAAATCTTGAACTGGGTCAGTCGGACCTTTAGCTGGTATTACCTGCTGGCGGCCACCTTATATCTGGTCTTTGTACTGTTTATTGCCCTGTCGCGTTATGGCGAAATCAAGCTTGGTCCCAAACATTCTAAACCCGAATTCAGCCTGCTGAGCTGGTCGGCCATGTTGTTCTCAGCCGGGATCGGGATTGACTTGATGTTCTTCTCGGTCGCTGAACCCCTGTCTCATTATATGAGTCCTCCAGTCGGTGAAGCTGAAACCTTTGAAGCTGCACGCCAGTCTATGGTCTGGACCCTGTTTCACTATGGTCTGACCGGCTGGAGCATGTATGCGCTGATTGGGGTTGCGTTGGGATATTTCAGTTATCGCTATAATTTACCACTGACAATTCGCTCTGCGCTTTATCCTATTTTTGGAAAAAGAATTAATGGCCCGATTGGCCATACGGTAGATACAGCTGCAGTACTTGGTACGATTTTTGGTATTGCCACCACCTGCGGTATCGGTGTGGTTCAGCTAAATTACGGTCTGCATGTCCTGTTTGGCTTGCCGGAAAATATCTGGATTCAAACTGCATTAATTGGTGTTGCAGTCATTATTACTATTATTTCCGTGACTGCGGGTGTCAATAAAGGTATTCGGGTTCTGTCTGAAATTAATATCTATGTATCAATCGGGTTGCTGCTCTTTATTCTCTTTATGGGAAATACAGAGTTTTTATTAGCGGCTCTAATTCAGAATTTTGGTGATTATCTCAGCCAGTTCCCGAAACTCTCTTTAAGCAGTTTTCCTTTTGAGCAGCCTAAAGAATGGATGAATAGCTGGACGCTGTTCTTCTGGGCATGGTGGATCGCCTGGTCACCTTTTGTTGGTCTGTTCCTGGCCCGTATTTCCCGTGGTCGTACCATTCGCGAATTTGTCACCGGGACTTTGGTTATTCCTCTGTTATTTACCCTGACCTGGTTGTCTATTTTCGGTAACAGTGCTTTATACAGCGTGATTTTTGATGGTAATACTCAACTTGCTACGACAGTTTTAGAAAATCCGGCACATGGTTTTTATGATCTGCTAGCACAGTATCCAGGTTTCACATTTCTCGCAGGTGTCGCCACCATTACAGGTTTGCTGTTCTATGTGACTTCAGCGGATTCAGGGGCATTGGTATTGGGGAACTTCACCACTAAATTCACTAATATTGAGCATGATTCACCGCGCTGGCTCAGTGTGTTCTGGGCCATTGCTATCGGTTTGCTAACTTTGGCAATGCTCATGGCGAATGGCGTGACAGCATTACAGAACACCACGATTATTATGGGTCTGCCTTTTAGCTTTGTGATTTTCTTTGTGATGGCCGGACTGTATAAGTCCTTGCGTCTGGAAGATTTCCGTCAGGCCAGTACCAGCATGAATGCGGCGCCCGTGGTCGGCAATGTCGACATCTTTAACTGGAAAAAACGCCTCAGCCGGGTAATGCTGCATGCCAATTTATCGCAGACCCAGCAAATGCTGGAAGAGGTCTGTAAACCGGCAATGCAGGCGGTGGCCACAGAATTCATCAACAAAGGCATTCAGGTCGATCTGGCGGAAAAAGCCCTGGATGATGAACCGGAACTGTCACATCTGGATTTAACCATTCAGCTGGATGAAGAAGAAAACTTCGTTTACCAGATCTGGCCAATCCGTTATGACACACCCAACTTCAGTTCACGCGGCAAACGCACCAAGAAATACTATTACCGTCTGGAAACCTATCTGTTTGAAGGCTCGCAAGGCAATGATCTGGTGGGTTATAGCAAGGAACAGGTCATTAACGACATTCTGGATAAATACGAGCGCCATTTGATGTTCTTGCACATCAACCGGATTAGTCCAGGCAAGCGCCCGCTCTTTCCAGACCCGGATCAATAAGGAATCTGTAGGATGTCTGAATCGCTTCACGCCTTTGCACTGTTTTTCTCATTATTAAACCCGTTTTTAATGAGTATTTATATGCTCGGCATTA
The DNA here is from genome assembly GCF_013420555.1 of Acinetobacter sp. Q85-2. Classification (NCBI taxonomy): domain Bacteria; kingdom Pseudomonadati; phylum Pseudomonadota; class Gammaproteobacteria; order Moraxellales; family Moraxellaceae; genus Acinetobacter; species Acinetobacter sp. Q85-2. Next base: position 20,495 of record NZ_VOXW01000024.1, on the reverse strand, counting down.
TCCGTAATTCCGAGGCCCGAGTGTTTAATCGCGCCCTGATTCAGGGCAGTTTAATCAGCTTTGTGGTGTTTATTATTTTCGCCAAAACCGGTGAAGCCTTTTTTCATGATGTCCTGCATGTCCGTTTTGAATCTTTCCAGATTTTTGGCGGGATTATTTTTCTGGTGATTGGTTATCGCTATGTGTTTGAAGGCGCCGATACCATTGGGGTGATGCGCGGTGCGCCACATCATTTGGCCGGCACCATTGCCATGCCGTTTATGATTGGCCCGGGAACCATCAGCGCCGCGGTCATTACCGGAATTCAGCTAAGCCTGTGGCAACTGGTGCTGGTGATTTTTGTGACGCTATTTCTGACCTGTAGCCTGCTTATTTTAATGAAATATGCACATGATCATTTGCAGCATAAACATTCCAATTATATTGATTTGTATGTCGATATTGTCGGGCGTCTGGCCGCCTTGCTGATTGGGACCATCGCCATTGATATGATTGTGACCGGTGTCAGCGGAATTATGCAGAGCTAAACGTCCAGTTTAGATGCTCTAAACAAAAACCCTCTTTCAATCTGAAAGAGGGTTTTTATTAAGGTTTGGATATTTAACTGTTTAAGAAATCTGTTCCAGCGGCTGGGTATTCCAGACCGGCCACAAAGTTTCCAGTACTTTTTCAAAAGCACTATTGTCAGTTTGCCATTGCGGATTTTTATCTTTATCGACAATTAAAGCGCGTACACCTTCAATAAAATCACCTTGCTGCATCCAGACATCCTGTAAATTGCGTTCCAGCTGCATTGACTTTTCCAGCGACAAGTTTTGCCCGACCTGTTGCAGCTTTAAGCTGACCTGTTTGGCCATTACTGGACGCTGCTGCAAAATAGCCAGCATTTTCTGCGCCCATTCCTGATCTGGACCGGTACCTGCCTGAGCCAGACTGTGTTCAATATCATCCAGCGTTGCATAAGAGAAATGGCTATTGATCTGCTCGATACGCTTTTGCAATTCACTTTCTGCCGGATGGGTAATAAAGCTGCTGATGATTTTGCGGATTTCAATCGGGTTGAGTAGCGGCGCTGCAATTAACGCTGCTTCTAATTCAGCAAAGCGCGCACTCGGCACATGATAGTCAATTAAATCTAAATACAAGGCATCGCTGCTGCTGATCTGTTCACCGGTCAGCGCCATATATACACCAACATCATCTAGCCGTGACAGGAAATGGGTGGCACCGACATCGGGGAAAAAGCCGATTGCAGTTTCCGGCATGGCAAAACGGGATTTTTCACTGCTGATCTTGATATGACAGGCTTGCGCCAGACCAAAACCGCCGCCCAGCACATAGCCATCCAGCATCACCATAACGGTTTTTGGAAAATTCCGGATGTTGCTCAACATACGATATTCAGTGGCAAAAAAATCCTGATATTGGGTATTGCCGGCCTGATAACTGTCATACAGATAACGGATGTCACCGCCCGCGCAAAAGGCCTTCGGGCTGTTGGAATTGATCAGGATGGCCTGTACCGCAGCATCCTCACGCCATTGCTCCAGTTGTGCCTGAATACCCTGAATCATCGGCAAGGTTAAGGCATTTAAGTGGCTGGTCCGGTCCAGGCTAATCATGCCTAGACCACCCTGCACATGAATGGCTAAATTATTGTCCGTACTCATTTATTTTTCCTATTATGATTTTTATTGATGGCTAAATTGGGCCGGGCGTTTTTCGACAAAGGCCTGCATACCTTCTTTCTGGTCCTGACCGGCAAAAATGGAATGGAAAATACGTCGCTCAAAACGCAAGCCTTCGGCCAGACTGACTTCAAAAGCACGGTTGATGGATTCTTTAATCATCATCACTGCTGGCAGGGATTTTTCGGCAATTTTTTCTGCGGCTTGCAGAGTTTGCTCTAACAATTCCTCTTTGGCAAACACCCGTGCCACCAGTCCACTTTGTTCAGCTTCCTGCGCGCCCATCTGGCGGGCCGTCAGACACATTTCCATGGCTTTGGCCTTACCAATTGCCAGGGTTAAACGCTGGGTACCGCCAATGCCCGGCAATACACCCAAAGTCACTTCAGGCAGGCCAAATTTGGCATTATCAGCACAGTAAATAAAGTCACACATGAGCGCCAGTTCGCAGCCACCGCCCAAGGCATAGCCACTGACTGCGGCAATTAACGGTTTACGGCGCTGGGCGATGCGGTCGGCCAGACTGAAAAAATCATCCAGATAAATTTGTGGAAATGTGAGATCTGCCATTTCTTTAATATCGGCGCCGGCAGCAAAGGCTTTTTCTGAACCGGTAATCACGATACAGCCAATATCCGGGTCTTTTTCCAGCCGGTCCAGCGCCTGATTGACTTCGGCAATCAGCTGATGGTTCAGGGCATTTAAGGCTTTCGGGCGGTTTAAGGTTATCAGTCCAACCCCGTTACGCTGTTCAAGTAAAATTGTTTCCCATTGCATGATCAATCTCCCTGTTCAATTATAAACTACGTGCAATCACCAGACGCTGAATGTCGCTGGTGCCTTCATAAATCTGGCAAATACGCGCATCCCGATAAATACGCTCGATTGGAAAATCTTTTAAATAGCCATAGCCGCCAAAAATCTGTAAGGCTTTGGAACAAACCCGTTCTGCCATTTCTGAGGCAAACAGTTTGGCCATGGAGGCTTCAGTTAAACAGCTTTCACCAGCTTCTTTTTTACGGGCCGCGAAATGCACCAGCTGCCGTGCTGCTTCAATTTCGGTGGCCATGCTGGCCAGCCGGAAAGAAATGGCCTGCTGTTCAAAAATCGGTTTGCCAAAGGCCACACGCTCATGCGCATAGCGGCTGGCTTCTTCTAAAGCGGCGCGCGCCAGACCTACCGCCTGCGCGGCAATCCCGATGCGCCCGCCTTCCAGATTGGCCAGGGCAATTTTTAGGCCTTCACCTTCGGCGCCCAGCCTTAAACTTTCATGAATGCGCACATCGGTTAAGGCAATCTGACAGGTATCGGAAGCATGTAAGCCCAGTTTATTTTCCACCCGGATGACCTCATAACCGGGTGTATCGCGTGGCACTAAAAAGGCGCTCATGCCTTTTTTGCCGGCATTCGGGTCGGTTACGGCAAACACGATAATCATGCCGGCGTTGTTGCCCGAGGTAATAAACTGTTTGGCACCATTAATAATATAATGATCGCCATCTTTAACTGCGCGGGTTTTAATGGCGGCAGCATCCGAGCCGGTATGTGGTTCGGTTAAGGCAAAAGCGCCAATCATTTGACCTTGAGCCAGTGGCTTTAAATATTGCTGCTTTTGCTGCTCGGTGCCGAATTTGAGAATGGGCACACAGCCAACTGAGTTATGCACGCTCATAATGGCCGATGTCGCACCATCGGCTGCGGCAACTTCTTCTAGGGCTAGCACATAGGCCAGCGTTCCCGTGCCTGAACCGCCCCATTCTTCCGGAATCAGCATTCCCATAAAGCCCAGTTCACCCATTTGGGCCAAAGCCTCTTTCGGGAAAATGCCTTTTTCATCCCATTCGCCAGCATTCGGTTTAATCTGCTCCTGGGCAAAACTTTTGGCCATGTCCTGAATCAGCTGTTGTTCTTCCGTAAATTGCATACCTGCTTCCCTTAATCTTCTTATTGAGATGTCTTTCTTGATCTGTTGGCGTTTTCGTTTTTTAGCGTTTTATGCAGTTTTGGCCTGCTGTAATTTGCTGATTTCCTGATTACGCAGTAAAAAGCGCTGGATTTTGCCACTTGGGGTTTTTGGCAGTTCAGTCACAAATTCAATCAGGCGTGGATAGGCATGTGCAGACAGACGTTTTTTGACAAACTGTCCCAGTTCTTCTTCAAGTTGTTGCGTGGCTTGTACCTGCTGGGCCAGCACCACAAAGGCTTTAATTACTTCGGTACGCTCCGGATCCGGTACACCAATCACGGCGGCTTCAATCACCGCATCATGTTCCAGCAAGGCGCTTTCCACATCAAATGGGCCAACCCGATAGCCTGACGTTGTAATGACATCATCACTACGTCCGACAAAGCTCATGCTGCCATCGGCGTGAATTTCGGCGGTATCGCCAGTTAAGTAATAATCTCCAACAAATGGTGACTTACGGCTTTCTTCATAACCGCCAAACCACATCATTGGTGATTGACGGATATCAATCGCCAGAATGCCCGCAGTATCTGCTGCTAAGGCCTGACCCTGCTCATCAACCACGGCAATGGTATAGCCCGGGCTGGCAAAGCCGGCTGAACCTGAACGTACCGGATGTTCCAAGGCATGATGATTACACACCACCATCCCCACTTCGGTCTGGCCATAATGGTCGTAAATGGGCACATCCAGTACCTGTTCAAACCAGCGGATTACTTCTGGATTTAATGGTTCGCCGGCACTGCTGACCACGCGTAATTTGCCACGTAGCTGTGCCATCTGTGCCTGATCGGCAGCCATCATCATCCGGTACGCCGTCGGGGCACCGGCCAGATTGGTGATGCCATATTGCTGAACAATTTCGCAGACACTTTCGGCATTAAAACCACCTTCATAAAACAGGGTCGAATGCCCCAGTAGCAATGGCCCGGTAATGGCATAGTACAGACCATACGCCCAGCCCGGATCTGCAATATTCCAGAACGCATCTTCCGGTTGCAGGCCAATGGCATTTTGCATATAGCCGCCAAATGCAATCAGGGCTTTTAGTGGCACTTTCAGCGGTTTGGCCGGCCCGGTGGTGCCCGAAGTAAACATCAATAAAAATGGATCATCAATCGTCAGCATTTCCAGTTCACAGTGCTCGGCCTGACCCTTCAATACGCTCCAGAAACTGAAATCTTGCGGATAGGCATCGGCCTGGCGCTCTGCATGCACGGTCACAATGTCTGGACAGTTCGCAATATCCACCAATTTATCGCGGTTGGCCAAATCGGTGACCACCAGCTTGCTTTGAGCCAGCTGAATACGGTGTTCAATGGCTTTGGGTCCAAAGGCGGTAAACAGCGGCTGATACACCGCGCCAATTCGCCAGGTGGCCAAAATAGTAATGATCAGTTCCGGAGTGCGTGGCAATAAGCCAGAAACGCGGTCACCTTTTTGCACACCCTGCGCTTTTAAAAAGCTGGCAAACTGGCTGGCATATTTTTTTAGCTCGGCAAAGCTGTACTGCTCTTTGCGGCCATCTTTACCATGCCAGTACAAGGCAATCGCATCTGAACCGGCGTGGCGGTCGCAGCATTCAAAACAGGCATTAAGTGCCTGCATGGTGCCAGACAGATACTGGCGTGCAACCGTATTGAGATCAAATTCCTGAACCGTTTTTTGATAATTTAACATATGTACCTCAGCCTGAATTTATCGTTATTACTGACAAGGTGTATGGATGTAGCCTGTCCCTGCTCCATCATGTTGCTATTTTTTTACGCTGTTGGCGCGGTATAATGATGCATGATGCTGGAGAAATCCAGATGTGCATGACCTTCCTGACACAACTGCTGATACAGCTGTTGCACCAGACTGCCCAGAACAATCGGATGCTCGGCCTGATGTGCAGCATCAACCGCCAGCCCTAAATCTTTCAGCATCAGTTGTGCGGCAAAACCATCGGTATAACCACGAGATGCTGGCGCATTGGCACAGATATCTGGCCACGGATTATAGACTTCAGAACTCCAGCAGCGCCCAGATGAGCTGTTAATGACTCCGGCCAGCGCTTGCGGATCAATCCCGAGTTTTACTCCCAGTGCCATGCCTTCGGCGACCGCCGTCATGGAAATACCCAGAATCAGGTTATTACAGATTTTTGCCACCTGCCCGGTGCCAATAGCACCACAATGCACCAGATTTTTCCCCATCGCACTCAGTACCGGCTTCACTGCTTCAAATGTGGCGGCATCGCCCCCAACCATAAAGGTCAAGGTGCCCTCTTTGGCGCCTAAGGTTCCACCAGACACCGGTGCATCACAGACCTGAATCTGTCGAGCCTGTGCGGCTGCGTCCACGACCTGAATGGTTTTCGGGTCAATGGTGCTGCTGTCGATACATAAACTGCCAGCCGGCAGCACGTTTAAAATACCCTGTTCACCCAGATACACCGTGCGTACATGCTGGGCCGCAGGTAGCATGGTCACCACCACATTGGCCTGTTGGGCTGCATCTCGCGGACTCTGGCAAACCACGCCACCGGCCTGGGCAAAATGTTCTAAAGCGATCTCGCTCAAGTCATAGCCAAACACTTGATGGCCGGCTTTGAGTAAGTTCTGTGCCATGGAGCCGCCCATGTTGCCTAAACCAATAAATGCAATTTTCATGGTCATTCTCCTTAACGCAGACTGATGGTGGTATTCACACCAGCACTTTCCTGATCATCTTCAAACCAGCGGCTGGTGATAGTTTTGGTCTGGGTATAGAACTGCACGGCCTGTTTGCCATACGGGCCTAAATCACCGAGTTTGGAGCCACGGGAACCGGTAAAACTGAAAAATGGTACCGGCACCGGAATTGGAATATTAATACCGACCTGACCAATATCAATCTGGTTCTGGAAAGTACGTGCGGTACTGCCGCTTTGGGTAAATAAGCCCACGCCATTACCAAACGGATTGGTATTAATCAGCTGAATAGCCTGTTCTAACGTATCGACATGAATGATGGCCAAGACCGGACCAAAGATTTCTTCCTTATAAATGCGCATCTCGGTCGTGACCTGATTAAAAATGGTCGGACCAACAAAATTGCCTTGCTCATAGCCGGCAACCTGCACCTCGCGGCCATCTAGCAGCAGTTCTGCACCCTGCTCGACACCACTGTTAATCAGGTCAATCACACGGGCTTTGGCACGGGTTGAGATGACCGGTCCGACATCGGTATTCGGTTCATGGCCAGCATTGACCTTTAAGGTTTTGGCTTTATTGACCAGCTCATCGACCCAATGCTTGCTTTCACCGACCATCACCGCCACAGACAGGGCCATACAGCGCTGACCGGCGGCGCCAAAGGCTGCACCAACCAAGGCATTTAAGGTCTGTTCTTTATCGGCATCCGGCATTACCACCACATGGTTTTTGGCGCCCATCATTGACTGTACCCGTTTGCCATGCTGGCCTGCCAGGTTATAGACATGGGTACCCACCGCCGTAGAACCGACAAAGGAAATGGCCTTGATATCAGAATGCGTACACAGCAGATCGACCACTTCTTTACCACCATGCACCACATTCAGTACCCCGGCAGGAACACCAGCCTGCATCGCCAGTTCGACCAGCATCATGGTTGATAGCGGATCCTGCTCCGACGGCTTTAAGACAAAAGTATTGCCGCAGACAATGGCCATTGGGAACATCCACAACGGAATCATCGCAGGGAAATTAAACGGGGTAATTCCGGCACAGACACCTAAGGGTTGCTGCATGGTATAGGTATCCACCCCGCGCGCCACGCCTTCAATATACTCACCCATTTGCAGCGAACCGACCGAGCAGGCATGTTCCACCACTTCCAGGCCACGCTGAATATCACCTTCGGCATCTGCTAATGTTTTGCCCTGTTCAGCGGTCAGGACTTGTGCAATACTTTTTAAGTTTTGACGGATCAGCTCCTGCAGTTTCAGCATAATCCGCATACGGGCCTGAATAGGTGTTTCACGCCAGCTGGCAAAAGCCTGTTGGGCTGCGGCAATGGCGGCATTGACTTCTTCTGCAGTGGCAAACGGCACCTGACCCAGAACCTCCTGGGTAGCAGGATTGACAATATCTTGCCAATGACTGGTTCTGGAGTCGATAAATTCACCATTAATCAGCAGTTTTGCCGTGGTGAGGCCGGTATTCGAATGGGGATGATGAATCGCGTTCATGGTCGCTCCGTGCTGGTTTGTTATTGTCGTTTTATCTGCCTTTACTGGCTGTTTTTAACGTATTATTTTTACGCTGTTTCAGCAGACTAACAAAGAACACTTTTGGCACCAATAGAGATTGGCGCACGACGATTGTGCAAATTTGCACAGAGATTTAACAGGATGTTAAACATAAAATGAAAGTTGATTGGGATCACTTACGCTTTTTTCTGGTCTTGGCCCGGGCCAAAACCCTCACCAATGCTGCGCGCCTGATGGAAGTGGAACACAGCACCGTGGCACGGCGCATTCAGGCGCTGGAAAATACCTTGGGTACCCAGCTGTTTAAACGTGAAGCCAAAGGCTATGAGCTGACTGCGGAAGGTCTGGCACTGGTGCCCCGCGTCGAACAGATGGAACAGTCTTTTATCCAGATTGATAAACGCCATGACCCTTTACAAGGCCGGGTACGCATTGGTGCGCCGGAAGGTTTCGGGACGGCGTTTCTGGCCCGGCTGCTGGCGGAGTTTTCACAGCATTATCCTTCGCTGACTATTGACCTGATTCCGGTGCCAAAAACCATCAAACTTTCACATCGTGAGGCCGATATTGTCATTTCAATTGACCGGCCCAAATCCGGGCCTTATATCATTACCCGACTCTCAAATTACTGTTTAAAACTGTACGGCAGTCAAAGCTATTTACAGCAAAATCCACCAATTAGACAGCTGGAAGATCTGAAACAGCACCGATTTGTCGATTATATTGATGATCTGGTGTATAGCTCGGCGCTGTATTCGCTGGAACGTTTGCCGCTGCAAGTGACAGCTTGTTTTCGCAGTAACAGTATTCTGGCCCAGCAGATTGCGGTCAGTACCGGCGCCGGACTGGCAATTTTGCCGCGATTTCTGGTGCATGATAAACCCGATCTGCAAGAAGTTCTGGGCGATCAGGTCAGTTTTACCCATACCTTCTGGATGTTGACCCTAGTTGATTTACAGCATGAGCCGAAAATCAAACTGGTCTGGGATTTCCTGCGCAAACAGGCCGATGTGCAGCAGGCCCTGTTAATGGGCACTTAAAATCCTTTGCAGTATCTGGAGATTGACACATGCCGATACAGCAACTGAACGTATCACAACACTTAGCGCCCATTACGCTTGCTAAATTAACAGTCGATGAACCGAATAATATGAACCATTCAGGAAAATGATATGAAGATTCTCATCGTGCTGACCTCTCATGACCGTCTGGGTGATACAGGCAAACAGACCGGTTTCTGGCTGGAAGAACTGGCCGCCCCTTATTATGCTTTTGTTGATGCTGGCGCCGAGGTGACCTTGGCCTCTCCTAAAGGTGGTCAACCGCCTCTTGATCCGAAAAGTAATGAACCCGATGCTCAGACCAAAGCCACCGAGCGTTTTAAGGCGGATACCGCCGCCATGCAAGATCTGGCGCAGACACGCAAACTCAGTGAGGTGTCGATTGCCGATTTTGATGCCGTGTTTTATCCGGGCGGTCATGGACCCTTATGGGATTTGGCCGAAGACCCGGACTCCATCTCTTTGATTGAACAAACATTGCAAGCCAATAAACCGGTGGCGTTGGTCTGTCATGCGCTGGGAGTATTACGTCATGTCAAAGCACAGGATGGCCAACCGCTGGTCAAAGGCAAGACTGTAACCGGTTTTAGCAATACAGAAGAAGATGCAGTTGGGCTAACCAATATTGTGCCCTTTTTAGTTGAAGATATGCTGAAAGAATACGGCGGGCAATATTCAAAAGCCGAGGACTGGCAGGTGCATGTACAGCAAGATGGTTTGCTGATTACCGGACAGAATCCGGCCTCCTCAGAGGCGACCGCAGAAGCGTTATTGAAATTCTCGAAATAAGCATAGACATCGACGTCATCGCTTTTTGTGCTTAATAGAAAACTCCTGAATTAATTATCAGGAGTTTTGCTTTTAATGAAAGGAATTAACTGGCAGATGCAATATGCTGGGCCAGCATTTCCCGAAGTTTAAATTTCTGGATTTTCCCTGATGGGGTCATTGGAATTTCATCCCAGATTTCTAAACGCTCTGGAATATACTGAATTGCCAGATTGTGTGCTTTCAGGAACTCGACCAAATCCTTTAACTGCATGGTTTGCGTGCCTTCTTTGAGCTTCACGATGGCGCAGGCTTTCTCGCCCAGTCGCTCATCTGCATACGGAATTAACGCCACCGTTGCCACATCTGGATGTAAATAAATTAAAGATTCAACTTCGGCCACAGGAATATTTTCGCCACCGCGAATAATCACATCTTTTTTACGTCCAGCAATCCGGATATAACCTTGCTCGTCCAGATAGGCAATATCACCAGTATCGAACCAGTCATCTGCACTGGTTTCGTTTAAATGTGGGCGCTTCATATAGCCACCAAAATTGGAACAACTGCGAATCATCAGGGTGCCCGATTGATGTGGTGCTAATTCTTCACCATCATCGCCAACCACTTTCACTTCAACGCCAGGAAGTGGCAAGCCGTCGGTATTAAAGGAACGCTCATCCTCATCTTCAGGGCGGGTGGTGGTTACTGCGCCGCATTCGGTCATACCCCAAGCTGAAATGACTTTAACGCCTATATTCTGACGTGCTTTTTGTACCAAGGTGCTTGGAATCGGTGCGCCCGCACACAGGAATATTTTTAAACTGTCTAAAGTCTGATGGTTGTGTAAGACGGCTTCAGATAAATCATTTAAAAATGGGGTCGACGCCATGGTAAAAGTCACCTGATGCTGATGCATCAGCTCAATGGCGAGATTGACATCCCAGACATCCTGCAAGACGGCTTTGGCTTTTAATAAAACCGGCATGATCAGCCCATACATAAAACCGGTTTGATGCGCCATTGGTGATCCCATAAAAATCACATCGTTGTGGTTCAAATGTAAACGTTCAGCATAGGGAACAATATTGGCAAATAAGGTATTTGCACTATGCATCACCCCTTTGGGTTCACCGGTAGTGCCGGAGGTAAAGACCAGCTGTGCAATATCATCAGCGGTGATGGTGACTTCATTCAGGCTATTCAGGATTTGCGGATCATTCTCCAGACCGTGGTTAAGTAATAATTTTTCAAAACTATTCTCACCCTCTCCACCGACCACAATCACCTGTTGCAAACTTTCAATATGACGTTGTAACTGATAGGCCAGTTTTTCATGGTCAAATTTACGGAAGACTTTCGGTACAATAAAAACCTTACTTTCCGTATGTTTCAGCATAAATGACAGTTCACGCTCTCTAAAAATCGGCATCAGCGGATTGAGTACGGCCCCAATCCGACGACAGGCGATATACAATAAAGTGAACTCCCACCAGTTGGGAAGTTGGCAAGACACAATATCCTGTTTCTGTACACCTAACTGTTTTAATCCCAACGAAATTTTATTGGCTGTCTCCAGCATTTGCCGGTAAGTAAAACTTTGCTCTGACTGACTTTCAGTTTTATAGCTGACCAAGGCTATTTTATCTGGATCTTGCTGTACTGCTTCATCTAATGATTGCAGGATGGTTTTATTTAGCCAGTAGCCTTGTTGCACCATTTTTTCCCGGCGTGGGGGTAGAAGAACCGCATCGAAATCCATTCCATAACTCCATTTTTATCATGATCCGCCTGTTCACTTTGTTAAAGTGCTTAAGCGTGAGGCACTATTTGTAGATAGATCTGCTTGACCAATCGCACAGCAACACGTGGTATGCGATTGTGATCAGTACTTTTGATAAACGATGATGCTGACCTGTTTCCATCAGGCCGGGACAGCTTTGCGTCCGGCTTTTTTACGCGCAATAATAGTTTTCATAATTTGCGCAGTGCCATCACCAATCTGGAAGCCCAGTACATCGCGCATACGCTGCTCCATCACTCCGCGGTCATAGCCTGCATGACCAAAGGTCAGTAAGCATTGATGAATCACATCATAGGCCAGTTTCGGCCCCCACCATTTACACATCCCGGCTTCAGAGGTGTGCGGTAAATGGTTGTCTTTTAGCCATAACGTTTGCAAACACAATAACCGTGCGGCTTCGACCTGGGTTTCATATTCAGCCAGAGGATGTGAAATGCCCTGAAATGCCGTGAGTGGCTGGCCAAAAGCTTCGCGCTGCGCTGCATATTCCCAGGCTTCATCCAGGCTCACCCGTGCTACAGCCAGCACCTGTAAACCAATCAAGGCACGGGAAAAGTCAAATCCTTGCATAACCTGGACAAACCCTTTGTTTTCATCTCCCAGGCGATGATTGACCGGAACCCGAACGTTATCAAAGAAAATGGAACCGCGACCAATGGCACGCTGGCCATGACAATCAAAACGTGTGGTGCTAATACCCGGCAAGTCCATCGGCACCAGCAATGCCGTTACGCCATGTGCACCATCTTCAACCGAACCGGTACGTCCAAACACCACCGATGCATCAGCCTGATCAGCTGCAGAAATCGAGGTTTTTTCACCGTTAATGACATATTCATCTCCCTCACGTTCAATTTTTAAACGCAAGTTGGCGGCATCTGAACCCCCACGTGGCTCGGTGAGTGCAATTGAGAAAATGGCTTCACCTGCGGTCAGCTTTCTCAGCCACGGTTCCACCACCTCAGGTTGACCATGTTCCGCCAGAATCTGTCCATTTAAGGAAGCCAGCAAGTTAATATAGGAGAAACTTAAATCGGCCTTGGCCACCGCTTCATGAATAATACCCGCAGCCAGCCGGCCCATGCCCTGGCCGCCGTATTGTTCTGGAAGTTCTGGTGCAATAAAACCCATCTCGCCCATTTTTTTCACCAGGTCACGATCAAAGACACGACTTTGATCGCGCGCTAAAAAACCGGGTGCAATATATTTTTGTGCAAATTTTTCAACCGTTTCTGCTAAAAATGCCAGTTCTTCCGTGATATAAGGATTTTGAGTCATACGTATTTTCCTTATTATTTATAAAATTTACGAAATTCAGGCTGGCGTTTTTCTTTAAGTGCATTAACGCCTTCGCGCGATTCTTCTGTGTCGTAATACAGTTTCAGGGCATACATGCCCATCCCGGCAATTCCGGCCTGATGTGCGGTATCCATATTGAAACTGCGTTTGGCAATGGCAATTGCTGTCGGACTACGCTGACAGATTTCTTCTGCCCATGCCTGTACTTCGGCATCCAGCTGATCAGCCGGTACGCACTTATTGGCCAGCCCGATTTCAACCGCTTCCTGACCGCTATAACGGCGGCACAAGTACCAGATTTCACGGGCTTTTTTCTCGCCGACGACACGCGCCAGATATGCTGTGCCATAGCCCGGATCGACAGAGCCCATTTTGGGACCGACCTGGCCAAAAATCGCTTTTTCAGAACAGATGGTCAGGTCACAAATGGTCGCCAGCACATTCCCGCCACCAATTGCATAACCTTGTACACGGGCAATCACCGGTTTGGGCACATCACGGATGGCGGTATGTAATTCTTCCATCGGTAGGCCAATGGTGCCGCGTCCATCATAATTACCATCATGTGCAGACTGGTCACCGCCAGTACAGAAAGCTTTTTCACCTGCTCCTGCCAGGACAATGGCACCCACATCCCGGTCATAGCCTGCCTTATTTAAAGCCTTGATTAGCTCATCACACGTGGTCCCGCGAAAGGCATTCATTTTTTCGGGGCGGTTAATGGTGATCCAGGCCACGCCGTTTTTCACTTCATATAAAATATCTTCAAAATTCATGGTTATACTTCCTGTATTAATCCTATCTGTACTCATCTGATTTTATTTTTGACCTTTAATGCGGGTTTCGACTTAGCCACTCATGGTTAAACCACCTGAAACACTCAGCACCTGTCCGGTAATAAAGCTGGCATCTTCACTTAAAAAGAAGGCAATTGCAGAGGCCAAATCTTCAGGTTGCCCCAAACGGCCCAGTGGAATTGAGCGGATAAAGGCTTCCCGTAATTTTTCCGGATTCGATGCACCTTCGGTCACGCCAGCCAAGAGTGCTGTATCGGTTGGACCCGGGCAAATCACATTAATCTTGATGTTATGACGCGAATGCTCACGTGCCAGCGTTTTCGAAAATGACAGCAGTCCACCTTTACAGGCCGCATAAACCGCTTCACCTGAAGAACCGACGCGCGCAGCATCTGATGCAATATTGACGATACTGCCCGTATTACGCTCAACCATGCCCTTCAGGACAGCAAAATGCATATTCAGCATACCAACCAGATTAATCTGGATCAGCTTGTCCCATTCCTGTGGATTGGTTTTAACAAAAGGCTTAAAAATATCCCAACCGGCATTATTGACTAGGCCATCTACCGGCCCCAGCTGGCTTTCGACCTGCTGTACAGCCTGCTCAACTGTATTGTGATTGGTAATATCACACTGTACTGCCAATGCCTGACCGTTCTGCTGGTTAATCTCCTGCGCCAACTGCTCTGCTGCGGTCATATTCATATCAAAGATTGCGACTTTAGCGCCCTCTTCTGCCAGCCGGCGACAGGTTGCTGAACCAATTCCACCTGCACCGCCTGTCACAATAACCACTTTATCCTTTAAGCCTTTCATTTATGTCTCCCTGCGCTGTTCTTATGCCAATTTGCCTGGCCGTTTTTTATTCAATACCCATGTTCTTTACAATAGGAGTAGAATAATTTTATGTCAATACATTTACATAAAATAAAATTTAAAATTAATTTAAATTAAATATATCAATTATTTATAATTTATTAAAAATAAACACATTGACATAAATTGGCTTTAACCTTAAGTTTTATGCGTAAAGCAAGCAGATGTGACAGAACCAAGAAAGAGGATGGTTCATCTATACAGTACTGAACGGAGGCGCAAAAATGTGGGCACGACCAGCAAAGAAAAATTGCTGATCCCCTTTGAATTACAGCCAGATAGAAAACAGAGTCTGATTTATACAAGATACCTTTTGAGTATAATGCAGCTTATTGAATGAATTTGATCAGGGTGGTCTTTTAGAATGACTGATGCTCTAACAAAAAAATATGATCAATCCTTATATTCCGCCCACAATAGACTTTTTTTTAGACTGTTTCAGGTGGGAAATACACTGGACCGCAAATGCTCCAACGAATTGGGGATTTCTCCGGTGCACTGGGCAGTTTTAGGGGCTTTGTCTCGCCCACGGGTTCTATCCGGAATGTCATTTTCCGATTTAACCGACTATCTGGGTGTGAGCCGTCAAAACCTGGATGCCGTATTAAAACGGCTGGAACGCGAAGGTCTGGTACAGCGCGTGATTAATGAACAGGACCGCCGTGCAAAAAATGTTGCGCTGACCGATGCAGGTCTTAAAACCTGGGACAGCCTGCAAGATGACTTCTTTAATTTTTATGGCCAGGCTTTAAATACATTGGCCTTTGATGATGTGGTGACTCTGATTCACCTGTTAAACAAAGTGAATGATGGGCTAAAGAGCATTCAAATTGCCCAGAAGAATACTGCTTCGGACGTTTGATTAAACATTGAAGATAAGACTTCTGGAATCAAAAAAATGAGCCTTTCAAGGCTCATTTTTTTATTACTTGATCAGCTGATTTAAAAACTCTAAGCCTTTTGCGGGTCGTATTGACGATCTTTAATAAAGATTCCCGATACTGCACCACATAAGAAATAGGCGCCGCCCATAATCAGGAAGCCTAAACCAATTGATCCTCCACTCGCCGCTGCACCAATAATTGCAGGTGCAAACATGGCACCAATACGCCCGGCATTATAGGCACCGCCAACCGCGGTACCACGAATGGAAGTTGCAAAACTTTCAGTCATATACGTCGCATTAATGGCATACGGAATACCGTACAGGAAACCAAAGAAAATGAGCAGATAGGCAATATTGTCCGGGCTATTAAACAGCACAATCACTGGCAGGAAGATCGCGGTCCCAATTGCACCAAAGGAAAATACAAAACGACGGCCTAAACGGTCTGCAGCAAAACCGGCCAGAACTTTACCGAAAATCATGGCGACATAGGTCCCAATCATATAGCCCGCCATTGATTTAAAATCCATATGTAACTCGGATTCTAAATAAGCTGGCATCCAGTTGTTTACTCCGTAATAGCCAAACTGTAAAAAGCCGGCAGTGAGAATCCATAAAATAAACATTCTACGGTTACGCGGGTCTGCAAAAATCTCTTTAACTGTACTCTTTTTCTCAGGCTGTTTGACTTGAGTTTCAGCAGGCCCATACAAGCGCTGTAATCTTGCACGTTGCCAAGATTCTGGTTCTGGCACCAGTTTCTGAATAAAAATCGCCAGCACCGATGGAATAATGGCAATAAAGAACAGCATACGCCAGCCATATTCCGGAATAATCCAGCCGGCTTGTAGGGTTCCCAATACTGTGGTGCGATATTCGGTCGGTACATACTCTGCCATGAGTGTATTCGCTGCAATATACAGTGAACCAATACCAAAGGCAGACAAAAAGCGCAGAATGGCGAACTGTTTAAAATTTTGGGTAAAGCCCAGTGCGGCTGTTAAAATTGAAAAGATTAAGATTGAAATCACTACCGTCCGAACCCGACCCAACCGGTCGCAGGCCCAGCCACCAAGAAAACCACCTACGGCCATGCCGGCCAGCGTCGCACTTCCCAGGGCACCAGTCTGTAAATTGCTTAAGCCAAATTCTGCTTTCAGACTGTTTAAGCTAAAGGAGAGCAAGAGCATGTCTGCCCCATCGACCAGCAGCGCCAGAAAGGCAAATACAAATGCAATTTGCTGGGTTCTTTTGGTGGTGGGTTGAATCTTTTTTAGCTCAGTTACCAAATCCGTCATGAATTAAATATCCTTGTTCTTTCTATTCCTTGTTTATTTTTCAGTTGCTTATCGCTCACGAAGTTCCTGATGTGAGCCTATTGTTGTGCTGCGTTTTTCAATCCATAGCTGTGCTACTCCTGATCTTTTTGTTGCTGTCATGAAGACTTCTCAGCCTCTGTTTGTTTTTTGGTCGTTCTTTTTAGCTCACTCAGGGTAGACAAGATAAAAGTAATTTTAAACAAATTTTGATATATTATTTTGTTATACGAAATTAACGGTCGCATAGTTGAGTGTTGGATCGTTTTAATATAGGTTTACTGTGATTATTAAAATATGTAGACATGAAATAAAAACGGAACAAGGAGTGTGAGAATAGATGGGTGCTTTAACAGGCTTTCGGGTATTGGATCTCAGCCGTATTTTGGCTGGACCTTGGTGTAGTCAAATTCTGGCCGATCTGGGTGCAGAAGTAATTAAAATTGAAAAGCCTGATCATGGCGATGATACGCGCATCTGGGGACCGCCCTGGCTTAAAAACAACCAGCAACAAGATACCCATGAATCTGCCTATTATCTTTCGGCCAATCGTGGCAAACATTCCGTAGCTGTTGATCTATCAACCCCGGAAGGCCAGCAGATTATTAAAAAAATTGCTGAAACCAGTGATGTGGTCATTGAAAACTATAAAGCCGGTTCTTTGAAAAAATATGGTCTGGACTATGAAAGCCTGAGCCATATAAACCCGCGTCTGGTGTATTGTTCGATTACCGGTTTTGGCCAGCATGGTCCACGTGCTCATGAACCGGGTTATGACTTTATTATTCAAGGCATGGGCGGCATGATGAGCGTTACCGGTGAACGCGATGATTTACCCGGTGGCGGCCCGCAAAAAGCTGGATTGGCTTTTGCCGATCTGACCACCGGTTTATATTCTGCAATTGCCATTCAGGCCGCCTTACTGTCGCGTGAAAAAACCGGTGAAGGCCAACATATTGATATGGCCTTGTTAGATACTCAGGTGGCCTCTTTATCGGTGCTGGCCATGAATTATTTGACCTCAGGCAAAGTGCCGGGCCGTTTTGGTAATGCACATGCCAATATTGTGCCTTATCAGGTATTTAAGGCGCAGGAAGGCGAATTTATTATTGCCTGCGGCAATGATCAGCAGTTCTTGGCGCTGTGTGATGCCATAGGCCTACCTGAAGTACCGAAAGATCCGCGTTTTAGTCGCAACTCTGGCCGAGTGATGCATCGTGAAGAAGTCACCCAAATTTTACAGCAACATTTTTATACCCAACCGGCCAAAACCTGGGTCGATTTAATTCACGCCGTCAAGGTCCCTGTGGGCATGATCAATAACCTGCAACAGACTCTGGAAGAAGAACAGGTGCTGGCACGTGAAATGGTAATTCAGATGCCGCATACCCTGCGCGAAGATTACACCTCAATTGGCTCGCCAATTAAACTGTCCAAAACCCCGGTTGAATATAAAAAAGCCCCACCGTGCTTAGGTGAAGATACCGACAATATCTTAAGCCAGTTTTTAAGCGCAGAAGAAATGCAGGCATATAAAGCCAAAAAGATTATCCAGCAGCGCTAAGGCGGCATCCCACCGACAATAAAAAAGGAATCCTCGGATTCCTTTTTTATTGGAGAGTTTCCTCTCCTACGTCTCTCTTAAATCTGAACTAGCAGGCTGTAGCATCCGCCTGATGGGTTTTCGGCAATTCCCGACGCAAGATTTTTCCGACTGCAGATTTTGGCAGCTCCGCCACAAACTCAATATATTTAGGCAGTTTATAACTGGTTAAATGCTGTCTTAAATAAGCCATGACTTCATCTTCGCTCAGGCTAGCATCCTGTTTAACAATAAATGCTTTCGGGACCTGACCAGACTTTTCATCATCAATTCCAATCACAGCACTTTCTAACACTTTGACATGTTGAGACAGCACATATTCCAGTTCATTCGGATACACATTAAAGCCAGACACCAGAATCATGTCTTTTTTACGGTCAAGGATACTGATATAGCCCTGTTCATTCATACAGCCAATATCGCCAGTCAGGAAAAAGCCATCTTTGGTAAATACCTGCGCCGTGGCTTCCGGTTGCTGCCAATAGCCTTTCATCACCTGTGGACCGCGAATGGCAATTTCTCCAGCTTGGTTAATCGCTACCGGTTGGCCTGCATCATCCAGAATCAGAATATCGGTACCTGCCAAAGGTAAACCGATGGTGCCACTAAAACGCTGGCTTAAAGGCGGGTTAAAAGTTGCAGTCGGTGAAGTTTCGGATAAACCATAGCCTTCATAAATATAACGGCCTGTGACTTCATACCACAGGTCAGCTGTGGCTTTCAGTACCGGCGCACCCCCACCGGTGGTGGTCTTCAGCTGACGATGATCCAGACTTCTAAAACGTGGATGATGTGCCAAGGCATTAAACATGGTGTTTACCCCCGGAAAAACCGTCGGAGGATGCTTGGCATACTGGTCAATTAAAGCGTCTAAATCTCTCGGATTCGGAATCAGCACATTGGCAAAACCACGGCTCAGGCCATAACTGAACAAACAGATGGTAAACCCATAAATATGGTAGAGCGGCAAGGCACAAAATACATATTCATGTTCTTCTGCCATCCGGTCGCCAAAATGGCTAATAAACACGGTACTGTTCTGGGCAATATTAAATAAAATATTGCGGTGACTCAGTTCAGCGCCTTTAGATAAACCTGTTGTGCCACCGGTATATTGCAGAATGACTGTGTCATTTTGCTGTTGGGGTGGTGTTTTAAAATCAATCGTGTCGACCTGATCAAGTGCCTGCTTAAAATCAAAGAATGTCTTGGCCGGATATTGCGCTGCCTGTGGATGCACTACGGTATCTTGCGCTTTCACCAGATCCAGTGGATGGGTCGAAATCACATATTTAAGCGTCTGGCATTCATCCAGATCCTTGAGCTGATCTAAAGTCTGATTCAGGATAAATAAAGCTTCTGCACCAGAATCCTGCAACTGATGATACAGCTCACGCTGGGTATACATCGGATTGACATTCACCAGAATATAACCGGCACGAATAATGGCAAAGGTTGCAATTGGATACTGAATAATATTTGGCAGCATCACCGCAATACGGCTACCCGCCTCTAGCCCCAAATTCTGTAAAAAGGTCGCCATTTTCTGGCTATACACATCAATATCATGATAACTGAACTTTTTATCTAAATAGATAAAGGCTGTTTTATCCTGAAATTTCTCTAGATTTTCAGCGATGGTCTGACTCAAGGTCTGGGTGGGATCTGGCTGAGTAAATTCAGGATTTACATTCCATTTTTGATATTCAGCAATCCATGGCTGTGTGCTCATTGAAGCTCTCTCCTATCGCTTGCGTTCTTTTATTTTGTATAGTGAAACTATATTTTGTATTATTTGATAATAGCTTTAAATTCGACCTTCGATCAATGCTTGATCGGCTTTTTAGCAATTTTTTACAAATTAAAATCAATCATTAGTGCTGATATTTTAGGGTCTGTTGACATTTACTGTGCAAAAAAAATAGCGAAAAAGTAGAATTTAATCGCCAAACCAAATCTACTCCTCGCTATGCCTCGTACAATATTGACTGATCAACACTGGTCTAAGTTAGAAAACATTTTCCGTAATTTTCGTATTTATCTCAAACAAAATCTTCGAAATTTTATTGAAGCTATTCTTTATAAAATCCGTACAGGCTGCCCGTGGCGGGATTTACCTGCTGCCTTCGGAAAGCCAAACTCCATATTCAAGAAATTTTCCCGGTGGTCGAAAGATAATAAGTTATTAAAAATATTTAAGTTAATTTCATCT
>NZ_VOXW01000023.1:0-46873 GCF_013420555.1 Acinetobacter sp. Q85-2 | reverse complement strand
AGTGATGGGAGAGCATGTTCAAGAGTGGATTCTAAATGTTCAGATAAAGACATAAAAAAATGAGCGTATTTACATACACTCATTTTTACTACATTTTTCTAATATTTGCTTAACTGACTGGCATTACACTGCTGTGGGCTTTTTTTCAATTTTACAACTCAAGGAATCTCGCTGTAACGCATGTATTTACGGATCATGCGTTTACGTGGTTCCAGACCACGGCCGGAACGGTTGTCCTGATAATATTTCGGATTCGGCAAAATCGCAGCCAGAAAAATCGCTTCTTCACGACTAAGGCTGCGTGAGGACTTGCCAAAATAATGCTGGGTCGCGGCTTCAATGCCGTAAATGTTGTCGCCAAACTCTACCGAGTTTAAATACACTTCCAGAATCCGCTGCTTGCTCCACATGCGTTCCATCATCCAAGTGGCAATCGCTTCCTGGCCTTTGCGTAAAAATGAACGCTGGTTAAATAAAAACAGGTTTTTCGCCAGTTGCTGTGAAATGGTTGAGCCACCAGCCACCACCTGTCCCTGATCTTTATTGCGTTCCAGCGCATGCTGAATACCTTCCCAGTCAAAGCCATGGTGCTGCATAAACTTGCCATCTTCGGCAGCCACCACGGCTTTTTTCAGATATTCACTGATCTGGTCATAGTCACGCCATTCATGCCGGATGGGCTGGGAAGTATCTGACCAGTAGTCCAGGCGCATCATCATGGTACTTTGTACCGGCTGGGTTCGCCACCAGGCCAGACTCGAGAAAATCCACAACTGGATCAATAAAAACAGACTGACAAGAATTAATAAGGTACGGACAATAAAAGCTTTCATGTCAGCTTGGGGCTCCTGAGGCGTGAATTTTTCGTGTTAAGCTTATAACGAAATAAATCATCATTGTATAAAAATAGCATGTCTGAATATTCACCGCCGCTGATTCACCGTAAACCCGAAACGCATTTATGGTGGCTGACGGCCCTGTTGATTGCCCTCAATATTGGTGTATTTGCCTGGCAAATCCTGACCGGTGTCGATGCCAGCCAGCCCAGCACCCGAGATGCGATTCTCTGGGGCGCCGACTATGCTCCCCTGACCTTTCTCGAACAGCCGCAGCGTCTGTTCAGCAGCATGTTTTTCCATTTTGGCATGATTCACCTGATGCTGAATATGTGGGCCCTGTATATTTTTGGCAGCGTGGCCGAACAGCTTTTTGGCCGGCCGTATTTTTTAGGCCTGTATGTACTGGCCGGACTGATGGGCAGCCTGCTCAGTGGCTATTTACAGATTCAGGATTCCTTACAGATTCTCGCGCATGGCCTGACCAGCCCGGATTTACTGCCAAGTGTGAGCGCTGGTGCATCCGGTGCGGTGATGGGTTTGGGTGCGTCCCTGACGGTTTTATCATTATTGCCACGCCTGCCGAAACAGCGTTTTCTGCTGGATAAGAAAACCCTGTTACTGGTGATGGGCCTGAACCTGTTTATGGGCTTTATGATTAGCGGAATTAACAATGCCGCACATATTGGCGGCATGGTGATGGGTGCAGCCTTGGCAGCACTTTGGTACATCGGCCAGAAGCTGCACAAGTCAGCGCTGTTTTCACTGCTGGCGCTGACCGGCGCCGCCATCATCAGCTGGCTGTTTTATCAGTACTGTCTGCAACAGGTACAGATGCTTGCCCCGCTGTGGCAGGAAATTCTACAGATGATGCGCCAGCAATTGCAGCTGTAACGCATACCCCACCATTTTAATGCAGAGATGAAACTTATTGATTCATCTCTCGCAGACTTTGCAAAGGCGGAATATCAGATAAATAACTAAGCCGATAACGGCCAATTAAAGCACACAATAAAGTCATTACAACCGGCAAGATTAGCCAGATTTCCCAGTGTGGCTGAATTGCCAGTTCCATCCGGTAACTGGCAATCGCACTAATCACCTCGGCAAACAGACAGGCCACCACTCCGGCAATTCCGCCAATCAGACCAATTTCCAGACTCATCATCCGTTTTAGTTTCTGCTTGGAACTACCAAAAGAACGCAGCAAGGCCACTTCACGTTTCCGCTCATCCATCAGCAGGTTTAAACAGGCAATCAGCACCAGAATCCCGGACACGGCCACCAACACTGCCAGAATGGTAATAATCTGTACCAACACATTCACAATCCGTTTAATCTCTTCCAGAATCAGACTGACATCAATAAATACGGTATTGGAAAACTGCTGGATCAGCTGCACCAGTGCCGGCCGGTCCTGCTCTGGCACATAGAAACTGCCCAGATAGCTGCCGGCATTTTCATCCATGGTCTGCGGTGAAAAAATAAAGAAGAAATTCGGGCTAAAGCTTTCCCATTCCACGCTGCGCAGATTGATGACTTTGGCCTGCAACAAGCCTTCCGGCAAACTAAAGGTCAGCGTATCGCCAATCTCAATGCCCAGCTCTTGCGCAGTATTGGCTTCAACCGAGACCTGCCCGACCTGACTAAACTGTTCCTGTCCGGCCACAATCAGGTTGTCGGCCGGAAAGCGTTCGGCCTGGGTCAGGTTTAATTCACGTCGGAGCGAATTATTGTGCTGGATTAGCGCTTCAGCAAAGGGCTGATCATTTTTGGCCACCAGCCGCCCGCGCACATTTGGGTACAGCGGCGTACTGTGCCAGCCCAGCTGTTCAAGTTGCGCCTGAAACTCCGGCATATCAAACGGTGGTAAACCATAAACAAACTGGTTCGGCGTGCCTTCCGGCAATTGCTGCTGCCAGCGATCCAGCAGATCGGTACGTAATACTGCCAGCACGGTAATCAGGCTAAGGCCCAGCGCCAGTGCGGTGATCTGAAACGCAGTCTGATACGGCGTGCGTACATAGGCCGAGATGCCGCTTTTTAAATTACGGATCAGTTTCAGGAAACTCCAGACTACGGCATAGAGTACGCTACACAGCAGGATGATGGCGCCCATGACCCATAGCGTTAGTACGATATTTTCAGTCAGCACCACACTAAACAGCATCAGGCTGAGTGTGCCGGTCAGCAGCATCCACAACATCGACTGAACCGATTTTTCCTGCTGGCGAATCACCCGGATTGGTGGGGTATTGAGCAGCTGCCACAGACTTGGCAAAATAAAGCCCAGCAGTACCACGGCACTGGTCAGCATGGCAATCGGGAGTGGCCCCAGCAGCATCTCGACAGCGGAAAACTGCAATTGCAAATGCGGAATCAGCTGTAACATCAATTGCAACAGCCCATAGCCTAGCGTAATGCCGACCGCACTACCGAGCAGCATCGCCAGTAACAGCACCACCGCCAACAAGGTCAGATAAGCGCCCAGAATCTGCTTCTTGGTCGCGCCAATGCAACGCATTAAAGCAATATGATCCTGATTCTGCTGTACATAGCGCTGGCTGGTTAGGGCAATGGCAATGCCGCACAGTAAAATGGTGAGAATATTGGCCAGCTGTAAAAAGGTATCCAGATTGGCAATTGGACGCATCAAGCGGGTATTGCCTTCACTGGCATTGCGCAGGCGCAGCCCATCCGGCTCACTGATATTCTGCCCGTCAATTTCCTGGGTCTTGGGCAAGCTTTCCTGATACTGTTTAAAATCCTGCTCGAACTGGCGAGTATGCTGGGGTGTACCGGCCATCAGCAAGCGGTAATTAATCCGACTGCCAACCTGAATGGCATTGGTACGCGCCACATCTTGCTGGGCAATGATCACCGTCGGTGAAAAACCGCTAAAACCCAGTTCCTGATTGGAATCATGCTCGATGCTGGCCGTGACCTGAAAGGCGCCATCGGCAATATTTAAGGTATCGCCCACCTGAATTTTTAGCAGCTCCATCGCGCGCTGGCTAACCCAGACCTCGCCCGGTTGAATGGCAGCAGCAGGCTGCGGCGCAACCCGCAGCTCTCCGCGTAACGGAAAGGCCTGATCAATGGCTTTGACATTCACCATCACAAATTCATCGCCGGTATGTGCCATCGAGCTAAATACCGTAACATGCGACTGCTTTAGCGCCAATTCATCGGCTGCCGCTTCCCAGCGCGGTGCAATCGGTTTATTGTCGGACAGCACCAGATCACCGGCCAGCATTTCTGCCGCCTGCAAAGCCACCGCATTTTGAATCTGCTCATTGCTGAATTTCAGCGCGGTTGTGGCACTAATTGCCAGAATTAGCGCAATCAGTAACAGATAAACACCGGTACTTTTAAAACTCTGGGTCAGTAAAGGACGAAATAACGGGTTCATCTCATCCTCCTGCCGGGTGTTCCAGCAATTGTCCCTGACTGAGTTCAAAATGGCGCTGACATTGCTGCGCCAGTTTCGGATCATGCGTCACCAGCACCAAGGTGGTCCCCAGTTCACGGTTCAGTTGAAATAACAGCTGTTCAATTTCTTTGGCGGTTTCGCCGTCTAAATTCCCGGTCGGTTCATCGGCACAAATGATTTTAGGCTCACTGATTAAAGCCCGGGCAATCGCCACCCGCTGCTGCTCACCACCCGACAGGACTTTTGGGGTCTGCTCTGCCTGCCGTTCCAGTCCGACTTTTTTCAGTAAATTACGCGCCTTGTGTTCGGCCTCGGCAAATTTAAAATTCGGTTGCAAGCGTAGCGGCAGCATGACATTTTCTAGTGCGGTTAAATGCGGCAATAACTGAAACGACTGGAATACAAAACCAATATATTTCAGCCGCACCAGCGCACGCTGTTCTTCATTCAGCTCCTGAATTGATTCACCACAGACCGTTAACTGCCCGGCACTGGCCTGATCCAAGGTCGCCAGAATCCCCAATAAGGTCGATTTGCCTGAACCGGAACGACCAGTAATCGCCACCTGTTCCCCCGCCCGGATCTCCAGATTTAAATTTTCAAAAATCGTCAGTGTTTTTTGTGCAAGTTGTATCTTTTGTGTCAATTGTTGGGCAGAAATAATGCTTTGTGGCATGATGGCGGTATCTGTAGTGAATTGAGTCATAGTATCCTTAAATGCACATTCGCAATTTCAAAATGAGTTGTTTTGCTTATTTCGCTGTGGCGGGGCTGGCCTTCATGCCCATGCTGGTGTCTGCCAAAACCATCATGATTCTGGGTGACAGCTTAAGTGCCGGTTACGGTTTGCAACCACAACAAGGCTGGGTCCATCTGTTACAAAAACGTTTAGAACAACAGTATCCGAAACAGCATAAAGTGGTCAATGCAAGTGTGAGTGGCGAAACCACCAGCGGCGCGCTGGCACGTTTGCCCAAATTACTGCAAACGCATAAGCCGCATGTGGTGGTAATTGAACTGGGCGGTAATGATGGCTTGCGTGGTCAGCCACCGCAGCTGATTCAAAATAATCTGGCGCGGCTGATTCAGCACAGTCAACAGGCCAAAGCCAAGGTGATTGTATTTGGCATGAAAATGCCACCCAATTATGGCAGCGCCTACAGCAAGGCGTTTGAAAATAACTACAAAGTGGTGAGCCAGCGTTATCAGGTCAAATTACTGCCCTTCTTCCTAGACGGTGTCGCCGGTAAAAATACCCTGATGCAAAAAGATCTGATCCATCCGACGGCTGCAGCCCAGCCCATTTTGCTGAAAAATGCCTATCCCTTGATTCAGGCAGCATTAAAATAAAGCCGATTCAACGCTGAGATGGTTTTCAAGATCCGGATTTCAGCCATAAAAAAAGCGAGACATCAATGCCCGCTTTTTGATTATTTTTAGAATCAATTAAAAATCAAAGAAAGTTACTTCACCGGTTTCTAATGAATATTCTGCACCTACGACTTTCAGCTGCCCCTGTTCAATCAGGTTTTCTAACACTGCTGAACCATGACGTAGCTGATTGACTGAGGCAAACACATTGGAACGAACCGCATGTTTCGACAGCTTGGCCAAATCATTTTTCAGTTCAGTCTGCATCAGCGTTTCTACGGACGGGCGAACACGGTTCACAATTGACATCAGATTGGCAGATGGTGGACAGTCCGGGCACATCAAGGTATCAATGGTGGCCTGAATCGCGCCACAGTGACTATGGCCCAAGACCACAACCACGGCGCAGTCATAACGCTCTGCCGCAAATTCAACACTGCCGACCTGAGATGGCGCAACAATATTCCCTGCCACACGAATCACAAACAGATCGCCGAGTCCCTGATCAAAAACCATTTCTGCAGGTACACGTGAATCAGAACAACCGAGCACAATCGCAAAAGGATTCTGGTCTTCGGCCATCTCTGCACGTTGATGGTGGGTTAGTTGTTTCGGATGATTGGTATTGCCCGAAACAAAACGTTGGTTTCCTTGTTTAAGACGTTCTAAAGCCTCTTGAGCTGTGAGCATTCTTGTTACCACCAGTTTTTGAATTTTCAGCATTTTAATCCTCTGCCGGGACAAAGTCACTTGCAAAAAAAATAGCTGATCAATTTTTATAAGATAAATTTTTTCAAATTTTCCTAAAGTAATTGCGATTTACATCACACTTCAAAAGCAGCACACCAACCCGATCAAAAAACAGCTAGGTGACATTTTCTGCAAAGCCCTTACAATAACCAGAAACAGCATTTTCAATTCGACTTAAGGCGAAAATTTACACAATTCAAACAAGCCAAGCCGACGCCTATTTAAAAAATATTCTTGGGGATATCGTCAATGAAGCAGGATTCTTCGCGATTTTTGTCTTGGCCACGACTGGCAGTCCTGGCACTGGCACTGTCTGCACCTCTGCTCAGCTCTGCCGCCAAACTCTCGCCTGAACAGCAAGTGGTGCAGCATTATTATCAGACTGAACGCCAGGCGGCGGGTCTGGTCTCGAAAAGCTTGAAAATTGGCAATATTACCTGGCGCTATAATGAAGGCGGCGATGTTAATCGGCCAACCATTTTGCTGTTACATGGCTTTGCCGGACACCGCGACAACTGGAACCGGGTGGCCAAATTTCTCACCCCGTCCTATCATGTGATTATCCCCGATTTACCCAATACCGGTGAAACCCAGAGTTCGGGCAATTTCGACCTGTCTGTACCAAGCATGAGCGCACAATTGCGTCAGCTGGTAGAAACCTTGAATATTGCCGACAAGCTGAATATTGCCGGACACTCATTGGGTGGCTCTGTGGCAACGGTCTATGCAGCCCAATATCCGTTTGATACCCAAAGCCTGTTCCTGCTGAACAGTGCCGGTATTTATAAACACTCCAATACGCCTTATACCAAAGATCCGCTGTTACTGAAAAATCTGGTGGTCACCGCGCCGGGCGATTTAGACCATATTGCGCATCAGCTGATGCAAAACCCGCCGAAAGTACCAGAGCAGTTTAAATCTGCTCAAGAAAAACTGTTAATTTCACGGGCCAGTCAATCCTTAAAATTTATTGATCAGATGGTGACCCTAAACCGGATTTACACCCCAGACAGCTTTGCCCGCCTCACCCGCAATATTGAAGCACCGACCCTGATTCTCTGGGGCAAGCACGATAAAATTATTAATGTTGAAGTCGCCAAAGAATTACAGGGTATGTTTAAACGCGCGGAAACCCCGGTCATTTTAAATAATGTCGGTCATGTGCCAATGCTGGAAGCCGAACAGCAGGTGGTACAACATTATTTACCCTTCCTGGCCAAAACACAGAACCTAAAAAACCCGCTAGCTGATAAACTGATTCCTTTAAACTAAGTTCCAGAGATTGTATGCAGCAAAACCCGATGCTTGAGCAGTTGATTGAAGCTCATCTTGACTTTTTAGCACATGAGTTTTCTCAGCCTGAAACCGTACAGCAGGAATTTCTGCATTTTTATCACTGGTTCCGCAAGCAGCATCTGAAAGATCTCTGGAGCTGCGAACAGCTGAATGCCCTGCTGCAAAAACAGATTCTAGACACGCCGGCCAGCGCCTTTCTGATTGAACAGATTGCAGAACACATCCGCTTTGCCCTAGTGCATCCGGTGAATGACAGCGCCAAAATTGCCGATGTCATTCCGGTACTGACCATTGATAAAATTGCCCAGTATGTGGCCAGCAAAAGTGGTCATCGTCAGCGTCTGATTAAAACCGTAGTAAGCAATCCGGCCTTTTCTGCAATGATCAGCCAGTTAATCCAGCACTCGATTCAGGATTATCTGGACAATTCACTGATTGCCAAAAGCGTGCCTGGCGTGTCGCGTTTTATGAAAATGGGCAAATCGGTACTGGAAACAGTGACCGATTCCAGTTTAGACAGTGCAGTCAGCGCCTATTTGCAAAAGAATATCTTAAAGCTTAGCCAGATGAGTGAATCGGTCCTGAACCAGCATTTTGATGATGACAAGCTCTATCATCTGCAGGCCAATATCTGGCACAAGATTAAAGACCTGCCTTTGTCGGTCTTAAAAAACTATATTGAAGTACAGGATCTGCCACAGACTGTGGCGCTGGGTCATGAAATCTGGGACTTTATGCGCCAGAGTGATTATTTAAAACAGCAGCTACATGATGGGGTACACGCCTGGTATGTCCGTAATCAGGAACGCACTTTTGACCTGTTATTGCGTGATCTGAATATCAATGAGTCGCTGATTCAGCATGAACTGAATGCCTTGCTGACACCGATTATTCAGCAGATGATTTCACAAGGTCATTTACGTGAACGTGCGCGTGTTTATTTAGAGAAATTTTATTACTCTGATACAGCACAGAAAATTTTAAATCCTGAATGATCTGTACTGTTGCGGCTTGCTCAAAATCTTTCAACTTGACAGTGAAATTGCCGTGGCACATTCAGGAATCACACGCCACGGCAAAGCTTGTTCGTGCATCCACATATTCATTTTTACTGCCATTTGTGGATGTTGCTGCGCCGCACATGGATGTACATAACCAGCCCAAACCATCACCATCAAAATCTCACTAAATTGTTGTGCAGAAATTTTTAACTTGCTGCGCTTCAAAAGCTGCTGTGTGCTCATGGCATGTTGCGATAAACTGGACAGCACTTGTTCAAATAACGGCACCAGGTCATGAAGCTGCCCCAACTTTTCATCCTGAGCTAATGACTGCCCTACAGGTGCTTGCGGTGTCAGGCAAAACAATTGCTGATCATAATAGGCACTACGCTGTGCTTGATTGAGTTTTTGCGCCTTTTTCACATACACATCTTGACGCTGCAAAGTATTACGTAAAATATCCTTACTGGTTTCTCGTAATGTGAGCACTGGCAACTGGTCTAACATACGTCTAACTTCAGGTGAAAATTCTAAAACGTCAATATTTTCAATGACACCTGCCCCAGCAATAAAGGCCAAACCTTGTTGTGCCATCAGGCGAATCATGTCCGCAGAATGTTGTGGCTGCCAATGCTGTGACAAAAAGTCATGGGCAATATAGCTGGGTTTATCTTGTGCCAATGCAGTTAAATCATCTGCCAGGCTTGGTACTTTTTCAAATAATCCACGTTGAGTTTGTGCCAAACGACGAGCAAAATGTACAGTCTGCGTTGCTTTGCTGGCAGAGTCTCCTGTCAAATGCTGTGACATCTCTAGCATCAACTTCTGTACTGAAGTGAAATGAGTCGCCCCCGGATGGCTCATATAACTACAATAAAAAATGCCATTGGGTTTGAGCAATTGGCTGACCAATTGAACAATTGCCTGCTGATGCTCCTGGGCGATCCATGACCATACACCATGCGTAACAATAAAATCAAAAGGTTCAAGTTGCTGAGTCAGTAGCTCAGAAAAGCTGGCATGAATCAACTCAATATTCGAGATATGTGTACGTTCAATACCTTCTTGGGCAACCAAGAGCTGTTGGGCATTAAAATCAACACCCACAAAATGACCTTGCGGATGTGCGGCGGCTGTTAAGTGCAAATGAATACCCATAGCACAGCCCAACTCTAAATAGCGAAAAGGTCGTTTTAGATCTGGCGCTTGTATACCCTGCTGCTGTACTACCATATTTAACCATGTCGGCATGGCTTGACGGTGTACAAAAGTTGGATATGGCACATCCACCACATATCCATCATGTAAGTTCATCATAGTCACTTATCTATTTAAATTGTATTCAAAACAACAAAAGCCCTATTTTATGGGCTTTTGCAGTCTAGCTAGCAATTAGAATTTTGTGGTGAAGCCTGCATAGTATACCGCAGGGTTACTGGTTCCATAATCAGCACCTGTATCCACTTTGACACCCGCAACGTTTTGTACGCCAGCACGGAATGTCAAATGATCATTAAACGTATAATTGGCACCTATATCTGCAGTGGTATATGCTTTGGCAAAAGTAGGCGTAGTGTCGCCAATTTGTAAGGATTGTTTCCCCAAATATTGTACTTTAGCGTGCAAGCTAAGCGAATCTGTTACGTCCCATAACAATGAACCATTTAACGTTAACTCAGGAGTTTCAAGTAGTGACTCACCTGTAGTTTTGTTCTCAGACTCAAGCATATAGGTCGCATTACCGTTAAAGCGTAAATAATCTGTTAATGGTAATTTAAAGGTTAACTCTAGACCACTTGTGCGTGCTTCACCTACGTTACGTTGCGTCGTATACCATACGCCACTTGGTGTTGAGCCTAAATAGCTATTTTGAATTAGATCTTCGATGTCACTTAAGAAGTAAGTTAATTCAACACCATAACCATCTTCTTCATAGCCCACTGCAAGTTCATAGTTCACACTGGTTTCTGGATCTAGATCTGGGTTGCCCAACATTTGGCAACCACCACCTGGATAGCCCAAAGGAATTAAAGAAGTACAACCCATTCCCATAGAACCCGTACTTGAGGTACCAGAACGTTCACGTAAATTTGGTGCACGGAAGCTACTTGATACACCACCTTTTACTGTCCATGCTTCTGACGGGTGATAAACAACATAGCCACGAGGAGAGAAATTACTACCATATTCTTCATCGTTATCTAAACGACCACCAAGGGTTAAAATAAAGTTGTCTTGCAAATGAATTTGATCTTCAGCAAATACCGACCATGAATAGTTATCTGGCTCTAAATCATTATTTGTTAATAGATTACCATTAACGTCTTCGCCTAAGTTACCCATATTGCTTGCGTTAGATACTTGCTCGTATTTGTACTGTGCGCCAACGGTTAAATCATTACGTTTACCAAAGATTTGACGTTCTTGGGTAGCTTTTAAATCCAGAACTGTTTCAAGTGCTTTAGTTTCAACTTTGTCATCATTTACAAATGATTGGTCATTGTTTTGGATTTCGTTATGGTACAAATCAATATTTGTAGTTAAGCCATTGGAAAATTGACCTTCATGACCAATTCCTAAGCCAAAACGCTCCATTTCATAACCGAATTGTTCGCCGGCAGTCTCTTCAGTT
This sequence comes from Acinetobacter sp. Q85-2, assembly GCF_013420555.1. Classification (NCBI taxonomy): domain Bacteria; kingdom Pseudomonadati; phylum Pseudomonadota; class Gammaproteobacteria; order Moraxellales; family Moraxellaceae; genus Acinetobacter; species Acinetobacter sp. Q85-2. The sequence goes on along the minus strand of NZ_VOXW01000023.1, from coordinate 35,554 downwards.
TCTGACTTATCATTACCCCAAGAGGCATCGAAATTTAGGGTTTGGTTATCTGATAATGCCCAAGTTAAACGGCCATTGACTGTATCAGCAGTAGAACCAGAGCCACCATCAGCCTCTTTGTCCGCAGCACGGTCAGTACGGTTCGCACCCAAACGGAAACCTAAGCTTTCTGTTAATGGACCCGCTAAAGTTGCGCCATAAGTTTTAGTATCACCACGTTGGCTTGTATCTGGCTTGCTGTAATTTACTGATACGCTGCCTGAGAGTTCATTCGGTACTTTTTTAGTAATGATGTTAATGACACCACCAACAGCTTCAGAACCGTAAAGCGTAGACATCGAACCACGCACAACTTCAATGCGTTCGATCATTTCTGGTGTAATCCAGTTTAAATCTTGATCGACTTTGTCTGGACGATGGCCCAACAAGGACTGGTTACCAATACGCTTACCATCTACCAAAATTAATGTATATTTGTCTGGCATACCACGGAAAGTGATTTTAGAGCCAGCACCTACGTTTGAATAACCACCTGTCACACCCGGTAAGTCACTTAAAACTTCGGCAATGCTATTAAATGGCTGGCGTTGAATATCTTCACTGGTTACCACACTAATAGATGCCGGTGCATCTTTCACGTTAACCTCTGTTCCACTGGCAGTGACCACAATCGTATTGAGTTTGACAGCATCAGATGTAGGAGCTTCAAGCGATGAAGTAGATTCTTGTTGTTCTTTAGCACTTGCAACTGATTGTACTTCAGCATGTGTTGAAACCATTGCTGAAAGTACTGCAAAAGCTAACGTCGATTTCAAAAACGGTGTGTTCATACTCTATTTACGCCCCAAAAGTAGATTTATGAAGAAATATTGATGGAATTGTGACGCATTGTATCAAATGTTACTCTAAATACAATTACTATTGATAATTATTATCATTATTAAATACAAATAAAAAAAAAAGACCTCAATATTTGAGGCCTTTTTTATAAGCTAAATTTTATTCGCTACTTACTTGAAGTATGCACCTTCAGCCTGACTATGGTCAGTCTGGTCAACCACACGTGCAAGTTCTGGAACGTGCTGTTTCAAAGTCGTTTCAACGCCTTGTTTCAAAGTCACGTCAATTGCTGAACAGCCCTGACAGCCGCCGCCAAATTTAAGTACAGCAGTCAAACCGTGTTCAGGATCTTCAACCACTTCAACCAGTGCACAGTTACCACCATGACCTGCCAGACCTGGATTAATTTCTGACTGAAGCACGTAAGTGATACGCTCTTCGATTGAGGCATCAGGACCTACACGTGGCACTTTAGAGTTAGGCGCACGGAAGGTCAGCTGGCCCCCAAAACGGTCTTTGTTGTAATCAATAACCGCATCCAGTAAGTATGGAATAGACGGGGTGTCGATATAGGCCGGAAAATCCGGATAATCCTGCTTATAATCTGTTGGTACGACTTCTTCTGGCGCACTATAAGCCATACAACACTCAGCACGCGGCGTTCCAGGATTCTCAACAAAAACGCGCACACCAATCCCCGGTGTATTTTGCTTTGCCAATAAATCTTTTAAATACTCTTGAGCATTTGGGGTGATCAATAAGTTTGGAATCTCTTCTGCAACTGCAGTGCTGTGGTTCTCAGTCGACATAACAATATTTCCTCATGCTGAAGTTGCCATTTTAACTGAAGATGCGGGGGAATTAAAAAAATTCAACTAAAATTGTCGGAATTATCCTATGAAAGTTCTGTTTCATTTGTTTTTTAATGGCATTATGATCAGGAAACCCAAAAAGAAGAACATCTGTTTATGTTAGATTTACCGTTTAATCATACTGTTACGCTGATTGTGATTACAGCGATTATCTCCTTTATTGCTTTTTCCAAAGAAAAAGTCATGAACCGGCTGATTTTCTGGCCACCGGCATTGGAACGTGGTCAATATGACCGCTTCATTACTCACGGTTTTGTCCATGCCGATGGTACCCACTTGCTGTTTAACATGATTACCCTGTTTTTCTTCGGCAGTATTATTGAAAGCTTTTACCGTCAATATCTGTATGATCTGGGCTTTGTACTGTTTTATTTAGGCGGTCTGATTGCCGCAATTTTACCGAGTTATCTGAAACACAAAAATGATCATCGCTGGGCCAGTCTAGGCGCTTCCGGTGCGGTGTCTGCAGTACTGTTTGCCTATATTCTGTTTGAACCGTGGAAACTGATTTTCGTGTTCTTTATTCCGGTTCCGGCAATTATTTTTGCGGTGCTGTATGTGGCCTATAGCATCTGGTCGGGTAAACGTGGCAATTCCAATATTAACCACAGCGCGCATTTGTGGGGAGCAGCCTATGGGGTGATTATCACCATCATGATTGAGCCGCGTTTAATTCCACATTTCCTGAATAAACTTAGTCAGCTTCCGTTCTAAATTTGAGCAATCTGAAGCGCCTGCGGTATATTTTGACAACGCATAACTACAAATTAACACAGTATGCCGCAGCGGTTGGCGTCTAAAATAACTCGAATAATAACGAAGATGGAAGATGAGAGATGAAAAAGTTATTTCTGATTGCCGGCTGTTTACTGAGCTTGAGTGCCTGTGCCGTCCATACCCCAGAAGGCCGTTTGGTGATTGATCCTGACTCACGTATTTATGGCCATCCAGGAGATTTCTGCCCACCAGGTCAGGCCAAAAAAGGCCGCTGCTAAGCCCATTTTTCCATTTAGTCTCCAGAATGGAGGCTTTTTACTGCGTCCTCATAAACTGCAATTTCATTGGATAATTCATACAATTTTGGTAGTTAATGCCACCCCATCTCACAATTTGGCATAGATAATGTATACATCTGTATATTAATTTGCTTTCAAGCTGCGAGTTTTTGCATGTCCACATTAGACGGCCTACAATTTCCACATTTCGAAAACCAGAAACCCAGTACTTCACGCACAGGACGTGCGATTATTGCCGAGGCACTGGCCGGTGTTGCACCGCAACTGTCCCAGCAAACCCTGTCTGAAAAGAACTGGCGCAAACAGTATCCCAAATATTTTAAGGCGCTGGTCGAATACGGCATTCAGACCTGCCAGAACCCGATTCAGATTGCTGAACAGGGTCTGAATAAAGCGCATAGCAGTTTCGAGTTTTATCGACATGGTCAAAAACATCTGCTGAAAGATGTGATGAGCCTCGATGCCCAGCCTTTGCACACAGTTAAAATCCAGGGCCAAAGCACGGCAGCACCAGAGTGGTATGTGCCGTATCAGGGACAAAAATTGCAAGGTCAGGCACTGCTTGAGCAAATCCAGCGCTGGGAAGATGGCGGGATTATCGAACACAGTCATGCTCAAGCCTTACGTGCAGCAGTGGCTCATCCAGAATGGTTTGATTTATCGGACCGTACCATGGTGCTGTTTGGTGCTGCTTCTGAAGCTGGCCCTCTGACCTGGCTATCGAAATGGAAAGCCAATATTGTCGCGGTCGATTTACCCAATGCCCGGGTCTGGAACAAAATTCTAGAAACCGTGCAACAGGGTAATGCCACCCTGTATGCACCAGCGACTGAAGCGGTAGATGAAAACAGCACGACTGAGCTATTAAAAGAGCAGCTTGGTGCCAATTTACTGACTCAAACTCCTGAAATTGCCCAGTGGCTAACCCAGTTTGAACAGCAGCTGGATTTGGCTGCAATTGCCTATTTAGATGGTGAAAAACACGTGCGTGTGGCCATGGCGATGGATGCGATTATGCAGGCTGTCAGCGCGCAAAAAGCCGAGACCAGCCTGATGTTTATGTGCACCCCAACCGATGTCTATGCAGTGCCTGCCGATGTGATTCAGGCCTCAAAAGACAAGTATCAGCAACGCTCGAAAGCCCAGCAACTGCTGACCCATGGGGTTTCAACGGTCACGGCGCAACATTTCTTCCAGAAAAACCTGCATGATCTGGTGCATTCAGACAATGGACAGGATTACGGGATTGCCGACTGTCTGGTGGTGGAACAAGGACCGAACTATGCGCTGGCCAAACGTATTCAGCAATGGCGCGCCACCCTCGCCCGTCATCAGGGACAACGCGTCAGCATTAATATTGCACCATCAACCACGACCTATTCGGTGACTAAAAATCCGTTATTAAAAGCGGCATTTAATGGTGCCAGCCTGTTTGATGTAGAAGCTTTTGCGCCAGAAACCACCAATGCGATTATGGCCGCGCTCTGGATTCATGACCTGCGTAATCCACAGTCCGTGGCCAATCCGGAAGTGACTCTGAACCATCCTTTAGAGTTGATGATGGAAGGGGCCAACCATGGCGGTTTATGGCGTGTCGCATATTTGGCCCGTACTGCCCTGCCTTTTGCAGCCTTATATGGTTTTGCTACCGAGAAGCTGCCTAAAGGCTTACTGGCCAAGTTAAAGAAATAAGAGATTTTAATCTCTCTTCGATCGTTCTCTTTCTCTTGTGTAGCGGTGCTACGTATCCAAAACGGAGAGGGAGATTTTTTTAGAGACCTGCTGTCTACCTGAAAGATAAAAGAGTGGATAGGTTCATTAAAGAAAGAGAAGCTTTGATATTACTTAGGCTATTTCCTTACCCCCCAGCCCTCACCCCTTGAGAGAATGCATTGTAGATTTGCTGTCTATCTAAAAAATAAAGGACGTCACGACTTAGCATTTGGATCATCTGTTTCATCTACAGATATAAAAAAACGCTGCCCAGGCAGCGTTTTTTATTGCGGATGAACCGGCTTAGAATACTTTCAGGAATAACCAGAACAGGCCACCCGATAAACAGATGGTTGCAGGCAAGGTGAAAATCCACGCCGATAGAATGGTTTTAACCATCTGGAAATTCAGGCCAGATTTATTCGCCACCATGGTCCCAGCCACCGCACTGTTCAAGACATGCGTGGTCGATACCGGCATACCAAAGCCATCTGCTGCGGCAATGGTCGACATCGCCACCAGCTCGGCTGACATGCCCTGACCATAAGTCATGTGCTGTTTACCAATCCGTTCACCCACGGTGACCACAATACGCTTCCAGCCGACCATGGTCCCTAAGCCCAGTGCCAGTGCCACCGCAACTTTAACCCAAGTTGGAATATATTGCAGGAAGGAATCGAGATGGTCACGGTAATCATCGACCACTTTTTCCTGTTCCTTGCTCATGGCAGGTAAAGCTTCAGCTTTATCCAGACGCTTGAATGACGTGGTGCTGAGGTACATATCATTACGCAATGCTGCCACTTCTGCTTCCGGAATATTTTTCAAGTCGCCGTATTGCCCCACACGCTCACCTAAATGATCAGTCAAACTGGCCAAAGCCGGTACCACTTCCGGGGTGATTTCCTTGGTCTGGATGTACTTGGTGATTACTTCACGGGCCTGAGCATCCGGAATATCGGTATGGTTGGCATAAATTGCAGACGCGGTTTGCGTCGACAATTGCTGGAAAGACTGAATATGCTGGTTGTCCAGTTCCTTATTCAAGGAATAAGCCAATGGCACAATCCCAATCAGGATCAGCATGATTAAGCCCATGCCTTTCTGACCGTCATTAGAACCGTGGGCAAAGCTCACCCCAGTACAGGTAAAGATCAGGATGGCACGGATTAATGGCGGTGGTGGTTTGTTGCCTTCAGGCGGCTGGAACAGTTCCAGCTGACGTTTGAAAATCTTTTTCACCAGCAGGAACAGTACGGCAGCAAAGGCAAAACCAATTAATGGCGAGAACAGTAAAGCCTTACCGACTTTCATCACCTGTTCCATATCCACGCCGGATGCACCAGCGCCCGCATTGAGGATGTAGTTCATAATTCCCACACCCAGAATGGAACCAATTAAGGTATGCGAACTTGAAGCCGGAATACCGAGGAACCAGGTGCCTAAGTTCCAGAGAATGGCCGCAATCAGCATGGCAAAGACCATGGCAAAACCTGCGCCTGAGCCAACATTCATGATCAGCTCGACCGGTAGTAAGGCAATAATACCGTAGGCTACGGCACCACTGGCGACCATCACCCCAAGGAAGTTACAGAAACCGGCCCACATTACCGCAACTGGTGCAGACAAGGCATTGGTATAAATGACCGTAGCCACCGCGTTGGCGGTGTCATGGAAACCGTTAACAAATTCAAAGCCCAGCGCAATAAATAAAGCGGTGGCCAGCAGAATCACCGAATACAGGCTAAGCGCCGGAACATGCGATAAATCTGCCGATAATTGAAAGCCAATATAAATAAGCGTTGAAATAATAAGCGTTAGAAACACCGGCATAAAGAATTTCGGTGTTGGCACATGAACATTGGTCGACTTTTTCGGAGCCGACTGGTGTGCTGAATCTACGGGAGTTTGATTAGAATTCATGCAAGCAGGAAAAGAGGATACAAAATCCCCTTATTGTTCAGTTAAATTGTGACAATTATATGACAAAAGCAGGTCAAATAAAGTAATTTTTCTACTTTATTTGCCACAATTTCCTGATAATTTTATAGACAAAAAATCAAAATATTTAAAATAAATCAAAAACTTATAAACCACCATCTCATCTTCATCCGGTTTTCTGTCACTGCTGTCATCTTTGATGACACTGAAATATTACAAGTACAGCAAAACCCGGCCCATTTTTAGACTCTCTCATACTGCCATAGCTATATGACAATTTTATGAATCCTTACAATGATTTATTTATAACGATGTGTATATTTTCAAAATAAGCCCATGAAAACGTATACTTTTTCAGCAAAGATGCCACAAAGTTCCGTTCCATCCCATCAATTGCAGAAAAAAGCAGTCGAACTCTGCTAAAATATTGCGCATTTCTGATTCATCAAAACAAGGGTTTTTTATGTCCACGCTTGCTACCCTGAAAGAACTTCTTGCCAAAAGAATTTTAATTATCGATGGTGCCATGGGTACCATGATCCAACGCCATAAATTGGAAGAAGCCGATTATCGTGGTGAGCGTTTTGCTGACTGGGCCTATGACCTGAAAGGCAACAATGACCTGCTGGTACTGACCCAGCCGCAGATTATTCAAGGTATTCATGAAGCCTACCTAGATGCCGGCGCTGACATTATTGAAACCAACAGCTTTAACGGCACGCGTGTTTCCATGGCGGATTACCACATGGAAACGCTGGTTCCGGAAATTAACCGTGAAGCTGCGCGTCTGGCCAAAGCTGCCTGTGAAAAATATTCAACACCGGAAAAACCACGTTTTGTGGCGGGTGTCTTGGGGCCAACGTCACGCACCTGTTCAATTTCACCAAACGTGAATGATCCGGCATTCCGTAATATCACTTTTGATGAACTCAAAGAAAACTATATTGAAGCCGCGCACGCCCTGATTGAAGGCGGTGCCGATATTCTGCTGATTGAAACTGTATTTGACACCCTGAACTGTAAAGCGGCAATTTTTGCGGTAAAAGAAGTCTTTAAACAGCTGGGCCGCGAATTACCGCTGATGATTTCCGGCACCATCACCGATGCCTCAGGCCGTACCTTAACCGGCCAGACTGCCGAAGCGTTCTGGAACTCGGTGCGTCATGGCGATTTACTCTCTATTGGTTTTAACTGTGCCTTAGGTGCAGATGCCATGCGTCCACACGTAAAAACCGTGTCCGATGTGGCTGATGTCTTTGTTTCTGCACACCCGAATGCCGGTTTACCAAATGCCTTTGGCGGTTATGATGAAACCCCGGAACAAACCGCTGCCTTCTTAAAAGAATTTGCCGAAAGCGGTCTAATTAACATTACCGGTGGTTGCTGTGGGACTACGCCGGATCATATCCGTGCCATTGCACAAGCCGTTGAAGGTATTGCACCGCGTCAACTGCCAGAAATTGAACCTGCCTGCCGTTTAAGTGGTTTAGAACCATTTAACATCACCAAAGATTCCTTGTTCGTGAACGTCGGTGAGCGGACCAACGTGACCGGTTCGAAAAAATTCCTGCGTCTGATTCGTGAAGAAAACTTTGCCGAAGCGCTGGATGTGGCCCGTCAACAGGTTGAAAGCGGTGCACAGGTCATCGACATCAACATGGATGAAGGCATGCTCGATTCACAGGGCGCGATGGTGCACTTCCTGAATCTGGTGGCCTCTGAGCCGGACATTTCCCGTGTGCCAATCATGATTGACTCATCTAAATGGGAAATTATTGAAGCCGGTCTGAAATGTGTACAAGGTAAAGCTGTCGTCAACTCGATTTCCCTGAAAGAAGGTTATGACGAGTTTGTCGAAAAAGCGCGTCTATGCCGTCAGTATGGTGCTGCCGTGATCGTAATGGCCTTTGATGAAAATGGTCAGGCAGATACTGCCGCACGTAAAAAAGAAATCTGTAAACGTTCTTATGATGTGCTGGTCAATGACGTGGGCTTCCCGGCTGAAGATATTATCTTTGACCCGAACGTGTTTGCGGTTGCAACCGGTATTGAAGAACACAACAACTATGCGGTGGATTTCATTGAAGCGACGGGCTGGATTAAACAGAATCTGCCACATGCCATGATTTCTGGCGGTATTTCTAACGTGTCGTTCTCTTTCCGTGGTAATGAGCCAGTGCGTGAAGCAATTCATGCCGTGTTCCTGTACTATGCGATTAAACAGGGCCTGACCATGGGTATTGTAAACGCTGGTCAGCTAGCCATTTATGATGATATTGACCCGGAACTGAAAGATGCGGTTGAGAACGTGATTCTGAACCAGAATCAGGGTACCAGCGGTCAGGATGCTACGGAAAAACTGCTGGAAGTCGCGGAAAAATATCGCGGTCAGTCGGGCGTTAAAAAAGAAGAAGAAAACCTGGAATGGCGTAACCAGCCGGTGGAAAAACGTCTGGAATATGCGCTGGTCAAAGGGATTACCACTTTTATTAATGAAGACACCGAAGAAGCCCGCTTAAAAGCCAAACGTCCGCTAGATGTGATTGAAGGTCCACTCATGGACGGTATGAACGTGGTCGGCGATCTGTTTGGTGCCGGTAAAATGTTCCTGCCGCAAGTGGTGAAATCGGCCCGTGTGATGAAACAGGCGGTGGCCTGGTTAAACCCGTACATCGAAGCAGAAAAAACTGTGGGTGAGTCCAAAGGTAAAGTGCTGATGGCCACGGTAAAAGGCGACGTCCACGATATTGGTAAAAACATTGTTGGTGTGGTCTTGGGCTGTAACGGCTATGACATTATTGACCTGGGCGTGATGGTACCGGCAGAGAAAATCCTGCAAACTGCGATTGATGAAAAAGTCGATATTATTGGCCTGTCGGGTCTGATCACCCCATCTTTGGATGAAATGGTCTTTGTGGCCAAAGAAATGCAGCGTAAAGGCTTCAATATTCCATTGATGATTGGCGGTGCGACCACCTCGAAAGCGCATACGGCTGTGAAAATTGATCCACAATATTCCAATGATGCGGTGATTTATGTGGCTGATGCTTCACGTGCTGTTGGTGTGGCAACCACCCTGCTGTCACAAGACATGAAACCAGCCTTTGTAGCAGACACTCGTGCTGAATATGCCAAAGTACGTGAGCGGATTGCCAACAAGCAGCCTAAAGCGGCGAAACTGTCTTATGCAGAATCAATTGAAAACGGCCTGAAAATTGACTTTAAAGCCAATACACCGGTAAAACCAAACTTTATTGGTACCCAGACCCTGACCAACTATCCGCTGGAAACACTGGTTGAATATTTTGACTGGACGCCATTCTTTATTTCATGGAGTCTGGCCGGTAAATTCCCAGCCATCCTGACCGATGAAGTGGTGGGTGAAGCAGCGACCGATTTATACAATCAGGCGCAGGCGATGCTAAAAGATATTATCGACAATAAACGCTTTGATGCGCGCGCGGTATTTGGCCTGTATCCGGCCAACCGTTCCGGTGCAGATTCAGTCGAAGTGTATGATGCAACAGGTACGCATGTCACGCATACTTTCCAGCACGTTCGTCAGCAGTCAGACAAAGTCACTGGCAAACCGAACCTGTCACTGGCCGATTTTGTCGCGCCAAAAGGTGAAGCGGAAGACTATTTAGGTGGCTTTACCGTGTCGATCTTTGGTGCAGAAGAAATGGCCAATGAGTACAAAGCCAAAGGCGATGACTACAATGCCATTCTGGTACAGTCTTTAGGTGACCGTTTTGCCGAAGCCTTTGCCGAGCATTTGCATGAACGTATCCGTAAAGAGTTCTGGGGCTATCAGGCCAATGAACAACTGTCAAATGAAGAGCTGATTAAAGAGAAGTATGTCGGGATTCGTCCTGCACCGGGCTACCCTGCTTGCCCAGAGCACTCTGAAAAAGCGCCTTTATTTGACTGGTTAGGCTCAACTGACAAGATTGGTACGCAACTGACCAGCAGCTTTGCGATGTGGCCACCTTCATCAGTCAGTGGTTTCTACTATGCCAACCCTGAAAGCCAGTACTTTAACGTGGGTAAAATCGCAGGCGACCAGCTTGAAGATTATGCGCAGCGTAAAGGTTGGACACTGGATGAAGCGAAACGTTGGTTAGCGCCGAATTTGGATGATTCGATTTCTTAAGAATCTCTCTAGTCCTCTTTATTAAAGGGGGAACTAAAAATCCCCCTAAATCCCCCTTTTTCAAAGGGGGACTTTGTCATGTGATTAAATGAATTACGAATCCAAAACCACCATCAAATTCGCGTAAAGTTCCCCCTCTGCCTCTCAGGAGAGGGTCAGGGAGAGGTATTTAAAACAAAGCGCCAGAAAAGTTGAAGGAGAGGCCCTTTCCTCATTCATACTGTTGCAAATAACGCTCTAGCTCTTCCTGAACCAGCACCGCTGCATGCTTCTGAATTTGCGTTTGACTTAACAGTCCTTCCGAATCAACCACCACCACACGATGTCCATCTTGCTGCAAACGCTCTACCCCTTCAAACAGCATCCGTGCACCCACATCATGAATTAAGGTGAGGTTGGTCAGATCGAGTACAATCGTCGTATCACCCGGTGGCTCTTCCTGTAAATTGCGCAGCAACATTTCTGACTCGGTAAACTGCAACACTCCGCGCAGTTCATAGACGCGAACATCATCATTTTTGCCAGCCCAATAACAGCTCTGAATAATGGTTTGTGCGGAAGGCGTCCCTTCCATCAGATGCAGGCCCATATCGGCAGATAAGCGCTCGAAAATATCAATCCCGCGGACACTGTTGCCATGTTCATCTACACGCGGTGAAAATACCGCAATACCGACCTGCCCCGGCAGCACACCAATAATCCCACCTGAAACGCCGCTTTTGGCCGGAATCCCCACCGTGGTGAGCCAGTCTCCGGCAGCATCATACATACCACAGCTCAGCATCACGCTTAACACCTGCCGCACCACGGCCCGATCCAGTAAACATTCGCCCGTTTTCGGATGTAGGCCGCCATTGGCCAAGACACTGGCAATGTGTGCCAAATCCTTAACCGTGACCTTAATTGCACACTGCTGGATATACCCATTCACAATCTCGACCGGGTCAGTGTCCAGTGCACCGACAGTACGCAACATATAGCCAATCGACAGGTTCCGGAATGCGGTCTTCATTTCGGAGGTATAGACCTGCTCATCAAAACTTAATTCCCGTCCGGCCAGTTCACTTAAAAAACGGCGCAGCTGCTCGGCCCGTGAAATGCCAGCCGTAGTTTGAATTAATGAATGGGTGGTAATCGCCCCCGAGTTGATCATCGGGTTTTTCGGAATATTCAGTTCTTTGTCTAAGGAAATCTGGTTAAAGGCTTCTCCGGAGGGTTCAACGCCTACTTTTTGCAAAACTTCTTCAATGCCCAACTGCTCCAGCACCAGTGCATAGGCAAAGGGTTTGGACATGGACTGGATGGTAAATTCATGACCATCATCACCGCTGGAATAAATCATGCCATCTGCGGTGGACAGGGCCAGCGCCAGCTTGTTAGGATCAGCCTGTGCCAGTTCCGGAATATAATCGGCCAGCTGCCCGCCCGCATTGCGCTGACATTGTGACAAAACATGCTTTAAATAATCTGGAACAGGCGTTTGCATAGGATGGGTCCTTTTTGGGCATTATCATTGTTGTAGATGGCAACTTTATTTTATACCGCAAGCCGGTGCATTTTGGCCCGGCAGTTACAGCATCGCTACACGCATCGCTTTTCTAAATCTTCTTGATTCAATTATGCGCTCAAGATTGTGCACTTTTTTAGATCACTGTCTGGGAGAAGCTGCTATGATGGCGCGATTTTTTGACTTACCTGCAATTTGTTCATGTTAGCCGAAAATTTCTCCCTCTACAGTGCGCTAATCCCGCTGTTTATGATGGCCTTTGGCAGCGTCATTCTGCTGCTGCGGCTGTTCCAGCCAATTCCCACCTATTTTCTGTGGTATGCCGCATCGACCTTGTGTACGGGTCTGGCCGTACTGATCATTACCGTGGTCTCCGCCCAAGTGTTGCCGACCTTTAGCTTTATTCCGTCCACGCTGCTGTTTATCAGCTGTGCGATGTTCACCCATGCCATTCATTTACGGCTGAATGTCACCACGCGCTGGGTATTTCTGCTGGTGCTAATTGCCATTGCCGAGTCAATTTATGTGTATTTTTCGGTGTTTGATGAGCAATATGCACAGCGGATGCTGGTGCTGACCATCACCATTACCCTGATTTTTTCGCATAATTTAAAGGCTTTATATCAGGTCAAGCTCAAGCAGAAACTGGATCGCCTGTTACGCCTGTCACTGTTGCTGTTAAGTGCGGTGATTGCGCTGCGCACCCTGTATCTGTTTGTGGTATTACAGCCGACCAACCAGATTTTAAGTAACAACTTGGTCGCTGCCGGCACCCAGCTGATTATTCTCTGCCTGAGCCTGCTGATGGCCGGGCTGCTGTTTCATAGTGCCTATCAGGATATTTTCCAGCAGCTGCAAAAAGAACGGAATCTTGATCCATTAACCGGCTTGCTGAATCGCCGGGCGCTGGAGGAACGGCTGAAACGCTTAAAACAGCACAGCCGTTCCAGACAGAATGCGATTATTCTGTGTGATCTGGACTTTTTTAAGCAGATTAATGATCAATATGGCCATAAGGTTGGCGATGTCGCGCTACAGCATGTCACCAAAATTATCAGCAAAGCGGTACGCAAATATGATGAAATCTGCCGGATGGGCGGTGAAGAATTTCTGATTTTACTGCAAGATACCCCGCTGGATATCGCAATTCAGGTGGCAGAACGGATTCGCAGCGGCATCGAAACCACACCACTGATTCAGAGTGGTCAGGTCATTTCAATGACCGGCAGTTTCGGCATCAGCTTTTTCCAGCACTTTGATGAGTTTTCTCAGGCCGCGCAGCAGGCCGATTTATTGCTATATCAGGCCAAAAATCTGGGCCGCAACCAGCTGCACTGGCAACAATAACAATCATCCACACGTGCAGACTTTTATAACTATTAGTTTATTTTTCCCAAATAAAGTTTGATTATTCATAGCTATAGCTCTTCTTTAAAATTACGGTTCCTGTTTTTAATCCTGTCAGAAGATACGCATGGATGCTACTCCCCGTTTAAGCCGCGAAGACAAACGCACACTTGGCCTGTCCTCACTCGGCGGTGCACTCGAATTTTATGACTTTGTCATTTATGTCTTTTACGCCAAAATTATTTCCGATCTGTTTTTCCCAAGTACCTTAAGTCCATTTTGGGCCATGCTGAATACCTACGGCATTTTTGCAGCCGGTTATTTCTTCCGTCCGCTCGGCGGTGTGGTGATGGCGCATTTTGGCGACCTGATTGGCCGTAAACGCCTGTTTAGCCTGTCGATTTTATTGATGGCCCTACCCACGCTATTTATTGGCATCATGCCGACCTTTGAAAGCATTGGTTATGCCGCGCCATTATTGTTACTGCTAATGCGCGTGGTACAAGGCATTGCCATTGGTGGTGAAATTCCTGCGGCCTGGACCTTTGTTTCCGAGCATGTGCCAGAAAAAAGAATTGGTTTTGCCAATGGACTGCTGACCGCCGGCTTATCCTTGGGGATTTTACTCGGTGCGTTAATGTCGCTGTTTATTTCACTGCAATTTACTGCAGCCGAAATTCAGGACTGGGCATGGCGTATTCCGTTTATTGTTGGTGGGATTTTTGGTCTGGTAGCGCTGTATTTACGCAGTTATTTACATGAAACCCCGGTATTTAAAGCCATGCAGGCACGCAAGGAACTGGCCAAGGAATTACCGGTGAAACAGGTGCTGGCGCAGCATCGTAGCGGTGTGGTGATGGGCATGTTCTTTACCTGGTTCCTGACCGCCTGTGTGGTGGTGCTGATTTTGGCCATGCCAAACCTGCTGGTCGGTGCATTTGGTTTTGACCGCGCCGATGCCTTTAAAATGCAAAGTGCCGCCATTGTTATGCAGATGATTGGCTGTATTGTGGCCGGGCTGCTGGCCGACCGTTTTGGCGCTGGCCGCGTTATTTTATTCGGCTCCCTGCTGGTCGCTGCAATTGCCTCGCTGTTCTATAACAGCCTGGGTCATGTTGAAGCATCAACAATCTTTATGCTGTATATGCTCTTGGGTCTGGCATCAGGGACAGTTGGCATGGTGTCATATAGCATGGTGAAAATGTTCCCGGCACAAATCCGTTTTTCCGGTATTTCATTTTCTTATAACGTGGCCTATGCCATTGCCGGTGGCATTACCTTACCGCTGGTGCAGTGGCTAAGCCTGTATAGCAATATTGGCGCGCTATATTATATCTGGGTGGTGTGTCTGGTGGCGTTTATGACCGCCTGGTTTTATCAGCAACGCTTTGAGCGTGCCCGCCCTTCGGTTTAATCCACCTCAAAACAAAAAAGCCCGGCTTCATCCGGGCTTTTATCCAAAGATGTTCAGATTTTAGCTTTTTAAATTCTTCTTGAGTTCATCTTCAACAATATTAATCTCTACTTCGCTAAAGCGGCGAATTTCACCTTCTGCATGTTTTTCCAGCATCCCGCCAATTAATGGCACTTTTACTTTTACTGTCCAGTTCAGCTGGATCTGAACCTGCTGATCATTACCCGTCACCGAACGTGCGCAGCGGGCCTCTAAGGGTAAGTTCGCACCTAAATCAATGGTCGAGGTCAATGCACTCAGATTGGTGACATCGGTGCGATTTAAACGAAAAGCATCTTTTAGCAGTTTTTTGGCGATGTCTGGAATATTCACATCCAGGTTATAGGCACGGCGCAAGGTGTAAATATCACCTTGGATCTGCGATTCCAGAATCTCCAGATTTTCCCCCGGAATGCGTTTGCATACATTTTCATGTAATGCAGTATTTGCAGCCAGCTGTTTGAATTCGCTCAATGAAACACCCTGAATGGTGGCATTGACAGTAAATTGATGCGCCATAGTTGATCCCTGATTTTGTCTTTTTCTTCGGTCTTGTTCTTGGTGGGGAACCTGCTGTTGCAGCCGGTTCATCGCCTGTTTATTTAAAAGAATTCTGCACGCGCTGTCATTGGCTGAATGTGGTCGGATTGTTCTGGTGTCTGCCATATTCAATCCGCAGCATCTCACCGGCATCAATCCGGACAAAACAGTCCAGATAATCAATCCGGGCATAAAACTGTTCAGCGCCATCATCCAGTCCGGCCACCGACCAGCGAATGCCGGCCGGAAACTGCTCAAGCCAGCCCGACTGATAAAAATCGGCGACTGAATCAAAATGCAGGCCCTCGGCAGCGGCCTGTTGCAGACGCTGTGCCACCTGTTCAAACCTGGCCTGTTGCTGCTGGCGAAAATCAATCAGCATGGCTTATCTCATCCTGCTTTTATTGCTGTTTATTTCTATCGTCTTTTATTTTAAACCGTCTGGCCGATGAACGCGCCAGTTTTGACTCTGCCCCTCCGCAACATTCAAACTAGAACCAGTCTAAAAATATACGAGTTCAGGATGAACACCACCACCTCTGCTATCCACACATCGCCGCTTGAAATCAGCAGCGTTACTTTCCCGGCCAGCGATGGTTATTTACTGACCGGTACCTGTTATACCCCGCCACAAGTTAAGGCGCAGCTGCTGGTGGCCTGTGCAACCGGCGTGCCGCAAGCCTTTTATCGCCGCTTTGCCGAGTACATGATTCAATATCAGTATCAGGTGCTGTGTTTTGATTATCGGGGTGTGGCCAAATCGGCACCGAAACGGCTGAAAGGCTTTCAGATGTCCTATCTGGATTGGGGCAAACTGGATCTGGCCGGTGCGATTGCTTATTTTAAACGTGAGCAGATGCCGCTATTTATGGTCGGTCATTCCTATGGCGGACAAGCACTCGGATTAGCACCAAATCATGCACAGGTCACGGCACTGTACTGTTTTGGTACCGGCGCCGGCTGGCATGGCTATATGCCACTGAAAGAAAAAATTAAAGTGCAATTTGTCTGGAACCTGATTTTCCCACCGATGGTGGCCCTGGCCGGTTATTTGCCGTGGAGCAAGCTGAACATGGGTGCAGACCTGCCGCTGGGCGTGTATCAGGAATGGCGTAAATGGTGTAAAAATCCGACTTACTTTTTTGGCGATCCGGCACAACAGGCGCTGTTTGAATGTTATGCACAGGTCAAAACCCCAATTTATGCCGCTTCTTCACTGGATGATGACTGGGCCTTACCCAATTCCCGGTATGCTTTTATGCAGCATTATTGCAATGCCTCAGTGAAAATGATCAACCTGATTCCGCAGCAGTTTGGCTTAAGCCAGATTGGACATATGGGCTATTTCCGCCAAGGCGCAGAAAAAATCTGGGATCAGGTAGCAGCCACGTTTGCCCCATATTTGCCATCCGATGCAAATACCGAAGCGAGCATTTCAAAGTAATCAGGACGGTAAAGACAGGCGCTGCTGGGTTTCACGGCCTTCCCGATCGACATGGGTGATAAAAATACCGTACTGGCTCACGTAGTATTCTAGCGACTGCTCATAAAAGGTCCAGTAAATGGTCCATTCGCCCAGATCGGTGTCTGCAATCCGGGTCTGGGTTTTGGCCGGCATTTTACGCAATACCTGTTCCTGCAGCATTGGGCCATCATCTTTATGCTGTACAGCTGGTGCGTCCTGCATAAAGATGTCCGCCACATCATCAAACAGCTGCTGTTCATAGGCAGCGACTTCTTCAATCACTTCTTCAACCGGTAGCGGGCACTTCTGGCTAATCGGGCCTTGCACCATATTGCACTAGGCGGCCTGATGTTTCTGAAAGGCACGGTTAATTCTGATTTTAATCATGACTTTCCATAGCGCATAAAAGGCCAGAAAAATCAGGAGGATTGCCAGTATTTTTGCCATAAGCCCGCTTACCTCAATGGTTCGGTTCTCATTTCCCAGCGTTTGTTCTCGTGTCTCTTATCTCAGCGCTGGATCATGCCTGATGATGATGGTAATTCCATGCGCTCCTAAAGATGACCTAATCGCATCTGCGCTGCCAAACTGCTGTCTTTTTATTCATTTTGACACAAAACAGTATCAATCCCCCAATAAAAAATTCTCACAACACCTAAAAAACTGCGTAAATCACAACAAGATTGTCATTTTGTTGAGGGTTTATTTACATTCAAATAGGTGCTTGTTTATGCCTTTACCAACACAATGATTAGATCCGCTCGAATTCAAGATGTCCCGAGCCTTATTCGCGTTTTGCACGACAGTATCCGATCCTGTAGCCTCGATCATCAACATCGTGAAATCAAGATTCAACGCCTGCTCGAAAATAAAAATCAGGAAAATCTGCTGTTACTGATGCACTATAACAACTGCTGGGTGTATGAGCTGCAGCATCAGGTGGTCGGTTTTATTCTGGCCAGCGATCAGGGTGAAGTTTTAATGAATTATGTCGCACCCGATGTCCAGCAGCGTGGCATTGGCAAACTGCTGCTCAATGAAGTGTTGCATTATTATCAGCAACGCCAGATGAAACGGATTGTGCTAGCCAGCACCCGTACTGCGCTGCCCTTTTATCAAAAATATGGCTTTCAGATTCAGCCGCAGGCAATTGAGCCTGTTTTACATATTCCTTTAGTCAAATATCTGGACTAAAGATTTTTCACTGGCTTAATGCCCGGCAATCCTGTACTGATCCCGGCCGGCTTCCTTGGCCAGATACAGCTGCTGATCGGCCGCTTTCATAAATTCCAGTACACTGGCATAGGGCTGCTTGCCAGTCATCCAGGCCACGCCCATACTGACCGTGACATAGTTTTTCGCATCCTGACGGGCAATGTGCTGTATCTGCTCGGCACGAACCGCCTGTAATACCTGCACCATCATCGGCTCTAATAAGGCAATCGGGACATTGTGCAGTATCAAGGCAAATTCTTCACCACCATAACGCGCTACATAGGCATTTTTAGGCAAGGCACGATTCAAGATCAGCACCAGCTGCTGCAAAACCAGATCTCCTTTTAAGTGGCCATAATGGTCGTTATATTTTTTAAAATAATCGACATCCAGCATCACAAACGCCAGGGTATGTTCAGGCTGCTGACAGGTCTGCTCAAAACGTAGCAAAATTTCATCATTCAAGGCACGGCGGTTATAGGCGCCAGTCAGCGCATCAATTTTTACCTGCAATTCCAGTTTGGCATTTAACTGGCTTAACTGGGCGGTACGTTCCTTGACTTTAACATCCAGCGAATTATTCAGGCTCAGCAAACGGTTATTCAGTTTTTCAATATAGGCAGTATCACGCGCATAGTTACGTGCCTGCTGCAGCATAATCAGCAAGGCATACAGACTGGTAGAAATAAACGATAAAGGAATTGATTCAATCAGGTTTAAGGCCAGCAGCAGATCATGAATAAAGCTGCCAAACAGCAGCAATACCGCACATACGGTTAATTTGGAATAGCTCAGTTTCTGCCGCAAAGTTTCGGCAAAACCGTAGATAAAATTGACCAGCACCAGCAGACTGAATAAAGAACTCCATAACGCCAGCTGTTCCAGCACCATCGGCGGTGCCCATAATGCAGCGACCAGATTAATGGCTATTAACAGCAGTGCAGCACAATATACCCAGCGATGTAAATAACGCTGGTTAAACAGGAACATATAGCTCAAGAAAAATAAAATGGCCAGAAAACTGAACAGATATTGCAGCCGCAGTCCCCAGATCCAGTTAATGTCGGTAAAGGCGGTATAGGCATACGGGGCTGCGAACAGGTTGTGCAGCGCCAGAAACACAATAAAAATGCCAAATACAAACATACTTTGTGCATTCGGCGACATCACCCCACGGAAAAAGGAAAAGACCAGGGTAAACAGTCCAATCCCGAGCACCCCGCCGCTGATCATGGCCACACTCATCATCAGGCGCTGGTATTGATAGTTTATGGTGCGGCTGAGTCCGATTTTTATTGAATGTTCCAGCCCGCCCCTGGAGTTCTGGAAACTGGAGGCCTGAATCGCCAGGGTAAAAGATTCACTGTCGGCAATAAAATAGGCAAGCCGATGACTATTGCCGTTTTCATGGCGGGCAGCATCAGGACCGGCTTCCCCCACACGTGCCAGCGGCTCACCATTTAAATACACCCGGTAGGCACCTTGCTGGCTAGGCATCCAGATCGCAATGCGGCGACCGACAAATTCTTTTGGCAGCTGAAAATGCCCAATAAATGTGCCATAGCCTTCCATTTGGCCGGTCAGTTGCTGAAAAGAAGCCGGTAGATGTACCCGTTCTGCAGTCAGTACTGCACTGGGCTGTTGAATAAACTGCTGATTGTAAAACAGCCATGAGCCATCCAAATTGGTACTGGAACGTTCACTAAACTGCAGGGTCGTAATCAGCTGCTGCTGATAATAGGAGTCTGGTGAGGAATCATAATGTGCTCGTGCCGAAGCAAGGCTGAGTGCACACAGACACAGCCAGGCCATCAACAGGAAAGAAATCCGAAAGTACGCGCGCTGTTCCAATAAAATGATAATCCCTGCAGACATTGGAAAGGAATGATTTTAATGTACTGTGTATTGAAGGGCTTTCAAGTTACTTTTTGCACTATTTTTGCACAAGCCGACCAGAGACATCCTGTTCTCTGGTCAGGGAATGTGGAAGGCTTATTCGTCGCGGGTTTTCACGTCAAATAATTCAATTTCAAAAATCAGGTTGGAATTGGCCGGAATAATATTGCCAATTTTACGCTCGCCATATGCCAGATGAGATGGCACGATCAGCTTGCGCTTACCACCAACTTTCATCCCGAGAATGCCCTGATCCCAACCTTTAATCACACGGCCGGTACCAATCACGGTTTCAAAATAGTTACCGCGGTCAATGGAAGAGTCGAACTTGGTACCATCTTCCAGCCAGCCGGTATAGTGAGTGGTAATTAAAGCGCCTTTGACCGCTTCTTTGCCCTCACCCACTTTTAAATCAATAATTTCTAATTCTTTTGACATGCGTCTGCTCTCTTCAACCAAATCAATTGTGCATGAGTATAAAAGGAATTGATGACAGCTGCATAATTTAGGCCGCTAAATTGCAGCCGTTTATTGACCTGACACCACAGCAGCAACCGGATGGGTTACTGCAACTGTTCCCACTCAATCACAGCCTGGGCCTGATCGCCAATTAAGGTCCATTCGCCATCCATCACATTTAACTGTAGCTGCATGGTACGTTCACACAGTTGCTGAATTGCTTCGGTGGTGGCGGTAGACAGTTTCCAGACCTGAACATTTTTCAGGGTTTTCAGCTTGCTGGAGCGTTTATACCAGTCATCGACATTGCTGCCATAGGCCACCACCGCCACCTGTTGGCAACGGGCGCTGGCTTTTTTGACCTTGTCTTCATCCGGGCAGCCGACTTCAATCCAGTTTATTAGCTGACCTGTGAGATCTTTTTGCCACAGCGCCGGCTCATCGGTTTCAAACAGGTCTTTGGTGAATTCCAGTGCCTCATCGGCATAGCGGGCAAATGCCAGAATACGCACCATCAGGCGCTCGATGGTTTCAGACGGATGCAAGGCCATGGTGAGCTGATAGTCACCATATTGATGCACATCCATATTGGCAATATTTAAATCTGCTTTATAAATTGTTGCTTTAAGCGCCATACACGTGATCCTCAAATTTGGCGCCTAGCATATCGGATTTTGCTGCCCCGTGCTGAACAGATTCTAGGCAGTATTGTCAATGCGACAGGCCAGCAGCTGTTCCTCAAACGCGCTCCAGTCCCGGGCGTTACGATAAATCAGCTCGATCCGGTTATCGGTATTTTCGGGCGATGACTGATAGTTAAATTGCTGCGGATTGAAATTAAAGGTTTTCCAGCCCTGATTGGTGTGAAAAATTGCTTTAATCCGCAACCAGTCCTGCTGCTCACAGAGCAGATCCAGTAGCGCATAAAAGTCAAATTGCCAGCGCCGGGAAAATTTCCAGCCGGCCACCGAATACCCCTGCGCCGTTTCCACATAATGATAGGGCAACTGTTTAATTTCCGGCAGCTCTGCCTGTGCCGGCAGTGTGCGTTGCAGCTGCAATAAAGGCTGGATTTTACGTTGGATGCCGACATGGGCCAGATCAATTTCAGCCAATGACAGCTGACCGTTTTCAGCAGCTAGCCAGCGCGGTGCATAGGCCTGATATTCCTGTTTTAATTTTTCCAGGCCCTGTTCATCTGCCGGCTGCATCTGATCCGCATGTGAAATCACAATAATCTGGGCGGCTTTTAACTGGTCGGTATACAGGTTTTGCTGGGTCCAGTCGGCATCGTGCAAACGTGAACCATCCACCACGGTGACCAAGGCGCGCATATCCAGATGGCTGTGCCAGTGCGGTTCGGTCAGCTGTTCCAGTAATTGCAGCGGATGGCCCAATCCGGTGGGTTCAATAAACAGCCGGTCGGGCTTGGCTTCATCTAGCAAGCGTGACAAGGCAATCTGCATTGATAACTGGCTGCTGCAACATAAACAGCCACCGAGCAGTTCCTTAATTTCAAAACCGTCACTTTGCGGCAAAATCTGCTGGTCGATGCCGATCTGGCCAAATTCGTTCATCAACACCGCCCAGACTTCCTGCTCCGGCTTTTGACGCAGCAACTGCTGTAACAGCATGGTTTTCCCGGCTCCCAGAAAACCGGAAATAATATGGGTTGGAACGGCGCGTGTCGGTGCAATCAGTTTCACAGGTCTACTCTTTGGCTGGGCAACGTTTGCATGCTATGCAAGATTGCCATGTGGTTCAAGCCAGCACTGCGGCTTTCTGGCTGAGATTTTTTCAGCTTGAGCCAGAAAATGTGCCTACCTTTGCTATCTTTTAGAAAAATTTAATTACATTTATCTGCCCGCAGTTTTTTCCTGTAACGCTGCAATATCGGTAGCAATGTAATTTTATTTATCTCGGCATGGGGATAGTTCGAGCTATCTCCTCTGTAAGTTCGCCGATTTTAGATGCAAAAAACGGTAAATTCTTACCCAATTGCTACATTTTCTTCATTCATGTAGAGCCAATGTTAAGCAGATTTTTTGCTTTGTTGCTTCGATTGCTCAATCTCCTACTGCGGCATAGCATGAAGCCTGTCCTCGATGCAGGTGATGTGCATACGAGGTCAACTCTAAAATGAATATTAAAGGATGCCCAAAATGAAATTAACTCAAATTTTACTTGCGACCACGTTTGCGGCTGCTACCGCAACCACTTTTGCTGCACCGGCAGCACCAGCCAATACTCAAACTGAAGACAAAGTGATTGTCAGCACCCAGGAACAACCAGCAGCAGCGGCCAATGCCGGTGCAGCAGATCAGCCTGCGTCTGAAGCTGCATCAAGCGATGACAAAGAAAAAACTGCACGTTAATAGTTACCATACTGTGCGTTGCTATTTTTGATGGCAGCACCGTATTAAATACCATTTTGTGAAGGTGAAACCGCTTTGATGCGGTTTCACTTTTTTATGGAAATGGTCTTTTTACTATAGAAATAAATGATCGTAACATCATCCTAAATGATTGTATTTTTATTATAAATATTCATCTAATCAACAAATTATAAAAATCATCTTATTTACTATCCTCTACAGTCGACCTCTGTTTCCACTATGGCATAACTTGTTGAATCCCGGCCTTTCACCGTTAATGGGCGTTAATCTGACGTGATGGATGGACCTCGCGATGAACACAACAAACTATACAACTGAAGTGGCAATTCTGGGTGCCGGTCCGGTCGGCTTAACCATCGCCAACTATTTAAGCAAACAAGGTATTCAGGTGATGGTGGTGGAACAGCTGGATCGCCTGATTGATTACCCACGCGCCATCGGGATTGATGATGAATCGTTGCGGACCATTCAATCTTTAGGTCTGGTCGATCAGGTCTTGCCGCATACCACGCCCAATCATGCCATGCGCTTTCTTACCCCAAAAGGCCGCTGCTTCGCCGATATTCAACCGCTGACCCGCGAATTTGGTTTCTCGCGCCGTAATGCCTTTATCCAGCCGCAGGTCGATCAGGTGCTGTTAAACGGCTTGACCCAATATGAACAGACCCAAGTGCTTTTTTCCCGGGAACTGACCGAGTTTCGTCAAGATGCAAGTGGCGTGACGCTCAAACTGCATACCCGTGAGGGTCAGCAGGAAGTGATTCAGGCACAATATCTGATTGCCTGCGATGGCGGCAATTCTCTGGTACGCCGTCGTCTGAATATTGCCTTTGATGGTAAAACAGCTCCGAACCAGTGGATTGTGATTGATATTGATAATGACCCACTGGCCACGCCGCATATTTATCTGTGCTGTGACCCGGTGCGTCCTTATGTGTCCGCCGCCCTGCCACATGGCATCCGCCGTTTCGAGTTTATGGTGATGCCGGGCGAAACCCAGGAAGAACTGAGCAAACCGGAAAATATCGCCAAGTTACTGTCTAAAGTACTGCCAACCACCGATGGCATCGAGGTCATTCGCCAGCGCGTCTATACCCACAATGCGCGTATTGCCGAAAAATTCCGTGTTGACCGGATTTTACTGGCCGGCGATGCAGCACATATTATGCCGGTGTGGCAGGGTCAGGGCTATAACAGCGGCATGCGTGATGCCTTTAACCTGGCCTGGAAAATGGCGCTGGTGATTCAGGGCAAAGCCGCTGCCGAGCTGCTCGATTCATACCAGATTGAACGTAAAGACCATGCCAAAGCCATGATTGATTTATCGGTGATGGCCGGGCATGTGCTGGCGCCGCCAAAACAATGGCACGGTATTGTCCGTGATGGCATTTCTTATGTGCTGAATTACATCAAGCCCATTAAACAGTATTTACTGGAAATGCGCTTTAAGCCGATGCCGAAATATCAGGATGGCGCCCTGTTACCACAAACCGATAAATACTCGCCGGTCGGTAAAATGTTTATTCAGCCGCAAGTACAACTGGCCTCAGGTGAAACGGTGCTGCTGGATGACGTACTGGGCAATGACTTTGCGATTATCGCTTGGGGCGTTGATCCAAAATGGGGACTGTCTGACAGCAGCATGCAGCAATGGCAGAAACTGGGGGTGAAATTTATTCAGGTGATTCCTGCGGTGCAGCTCAAACATCCACAGCCGAAACACTCTGCAGATGTCATCACCATTGGTGATCTGGGCACAGAAATTCGCAGCTGGTTTGGCAAAACCACAGGCTCGGTGGTAATTTTACGCCCTGACCGTTTCGTTGCGGCGCTGGCAATTCCGCAAACCCTGGAAAGTACCAGTCAGCAACTGTTCCAGAAACTGCATGCCCAATAAGATGAACCCTTCAAAAAACCACGCTCAGGCGTGGTTTTTTGCTATTAGCGCTCATGTTCATGCCGCTGTTTCAATGCTGATCCAGCTGCTGAAACCAGATCACCTGACTTAAGGATGGCCGCTGCGCCATCCATTGCAGATACGGCCGGAATTCTTCCAGATAAGGAATGGCCTTCAGAGCAATGGCATAGGCCAGCCAGTACGCCAGATACAAATCTGCGGCACTCATACGCTCACCGAGCAAATAGGGGTTGGCCTGCTGCAGTCCCTGTTTTAAAAACGCCATCAGATCTTCCGGCAATCCCATCCCTAAACCGCGTTTATGCTGTTCGAGCTGGGCCTGACTGATCTGGAAATTGCTCAAGTCAATCCATTCGGTTAATGGGCCATGACAGAAAAATAGCCATTTGAAATAGGCGCCGCGCTGCGGATCATCCAGGGCCGGGGCCAAACCTTCTTCAAAGAAATGATCAGCCAGATAGGCAAAAATTGCCGGGGTTTCACTAATAAAAACCGGACCATCGACCAGTAGCGGCACTTTACCCAAAGGATTCATGGCCCGATACTCTGGCTGTTGCAGATCTTCCCAACTGACCTGAATAATCTCGATCTGATCCTGAATCTGCAACTCCTGTAATAGCAGCATCAGGGTCTGACCACGTGATTGAGGATGCGTACACAGTTGCATGTGGAGTTCCTCGACAGCATCAATGCTTATATTTTAAGCTTGCTGTCCGGCGAGAAACGCTGTTGATTTGTGTCCATCTTTAACGGCTTCACCAGTTTTAAAAAACCGGCTGCGCCGATATGCAGTTAGGCGTAACACACGCTTTAGCCAAAATCCATATAAAACTGCGCTTTTAACACTTTTAAAATCAGCTCAATCGCTTCGCTGCGATGTTGTTTGCGATAGCTGGCATAGAGGCCAATCATCGGCAGTGGTTCCAATGTGTTTTTCACCACAATTTTATCGCCAAGTAGCGGAATCACATAAGCGGGCACCAGACTCCAGCCGACGCCCATCCCGACCAGATTAACGTTCATTAGGATATTGGTGGAATGCTGCACCACATGAATCTCCAGCCTGGACTGCTTTAAAAAGTCCTGAATAATTTTGTACAGCTGCGGTGAGGCGTGCTCATCACTAATCACAAAATCCTGCTGCTGAAAACTTTTGATGCTGATATGTTTTAAGCTGGCCGCCGGAGAATCCTTCGGCACAATCAGGGTCAGCGGTTCATCAAAAATCCGGATTGACTCAAACGCTCCCGATTCATCTGGATAGCGGGTAAAAGCAATATCAATTTCCGCCCGACTTAAGGCCTTAAACTGCTCGGCATCCGGCAGGCTATGAAAATGGATTTTTAAATCGGGAAACTGGGCGCGAATATTCGGCATGATATAAGGAAACACTTTCATTTCAGCCACCGGCACAAAGCCGATATTCAACTGTGCTTTTTGCGCCTGTGCCACTTGCCGCGCTTCCTGAATGGCTTTGTCGGCATAGTCCAGACACAAACGCGCCTGCTTTAAAAAGGCCTCTCCTTCTGGAGTCAGTTCCACTTTACGGTTGGAACGCAGCAATAACTGTACCCCAACCTCCTGTTCCAGATCTTTAATTTGCTGGCTTAAAGATGGCTGCACGGTATACATTCTGGCTGCGGCCCGGGTAAAGTTCAGCTCTTCTGCCACCGCAACAAAATAACGTAAATGTCTTAATTCCATGTTGAAGTCTCTTAGGGAGCCTGACGCAAGGTTGGTGTGACCATGGCTTTGTAAAGCAGCAAGGTCAACAGCACCAGCACGGCGCAGAGTAAATAGGTCAGCTGGAAGCCCATCCAGGCAATCAGGATGCCCATCAGCACGGAACCGAGTGCCAGCCCCAGATCAAACAGGGTAAAGAACGTTGAAATCGCATGACCCATGCGCTGTTTATTGACCGTTTGAATGGCCACGGTTTGCAGACACGGAAACAAGGTGCCGTAGCCAATACCAATAAACACCGCCGACAGCCATAAAATCCACGGATTAGATAAAAAGCTGACAATCACCAGTCCCATGGCAAAACACACAAAGGACGGATACATCACCGCACTTGGACCTTTACGATCATAACGCTTGCCGACCCACGGCCGCACCACAATCATGGACACAGCAAAGACCACAAAGAACAGACTGGTATAGGCCAGTAACTGCTTGGCTTCACTATAGGCAGTAATAAAACTGATCACGCTGGAATAGGCCAAGGCAGTCAGCATGGCCACCAGCCCTACCGGAATGACCCGGGTTTCGACAATATCATGCAGGCTCAGCCGGGGTTTCGTGGCAGATGGATCAGACAGATTAGCTGGTTTGACCCGATCATCCTGCAGTTTCAGGCTAAGGCAGAACAGAAAACCCATCGCCATAATCACCGCCAGCACGGCAAACAACACCCGAAAACTGGTGAACTGGATGGTGGTTAAGGCAATTAAAGGCCCAAAAACCACGCCCAAATTGGTCGACATCACAAAATAACCAATGCCCTCGCCTTTACGCGCTTCTGGAATAAAGTCACTGGCCACCGGCACCGCCACCGTGGTTAAAATACTGAACCAGATGCCATGTAAAAAACGCACCAGCAGCAGGCTCCACATGCTGTCAATCCAGATATAGCAAAAGGCAAACAGCACAAAGCACAGCTCAGAACCACGAAAAGACAGTTTCTTGCCCAGCTTTTCCACGATTAAACCGGAAAACGGCCGGATGGCAATCGAGGACACCAGAAACAGGGTCAGAGCCAAACCGGCTTCTTTGACCGTGCCGCCCAGATCATTCATGATATAAATTGGTAATACGGCTAGCAGGGCAAAATAATAAACAAACAGAAACAGGTTATTGAAAAGACACAGAATAAATGCACGATTCCATAATGCAGCAGAACTTTGAGCAGACATAGGCTTAGCGCTCCTGCGCATCAATAAGCGGCTGAAGCCGGACTGGTGCCAGCACCATCTCAATCAGCTGCTGAATATAGTCGGCATCGGGCATCCGGTTAAAGAAAATAATCTGGTAATGAATCGGTGCATATAGCGTGTCGAGCATCAGTTCAAACGGATACTGCGCCACAATTTCACCACGCTGAATCGCCAGCTGAATCAGCTTGCGCATCTGTTCACGCCGTGGCAGCAAATATTCACGAAAAAATGCTGCGGCAGTTTCACGCTGCTCGGCCATCACCACCAGTACCGCCCGCCCAACCTGATGGTTCAGCGCCTGACTCAGCTTAAACAATTGCTGGGTCAGGTTAAACTGCAAAGACTGGCTAAAGTCGAGTTCAAAAATCGAGGCGGTTTGCAGCTTAAAGGCATCGAACACCAGTTCGGATTTATGTTTCCACCAGCGGTAGATGGTCGATTTCCCCACACCGGCCCGCGTGGCAATATCCTCAATGGTCAGATGGCTATAGTCATACTCTGCCAGTGCCTCGACCACAGCATTTAAAATACATTGCTGCCGCCGTGATGATTTTTCAGTTTCCATACCTAGCCCAAAACGAAACGATACGTATCGTTTTATAATAAGCCAGTTGGTGCCGGCTGGCGAGTGATTCTTTTGTCGTCTGGTATGAAAAAATTTGGCAATAAAAAAAGACCTGAAATTTCAGGTCTTTCTTCAACACAGTGAAAGTCAGACTTAAATCGACTTCTTGTAAATACTGCAAGATGGATGAGTACCTTCCTGTAAACGTGCCACTTTACGCTGTTCTGCCGCTTCAAAACGGCAGCGTTTCCAGTCATTGTCCAGATTTAAGGCCGGCACCTGTTTGGGTTTGCCCTGCTCATCAACTGCCACCATAGTGAAATAGCAGCTATTGGTATGACGCACGGTGCGTTTTTGAATGTTCTGCGCTTCGACGCGAATGCCAATTTCCATGGAAGTACGGCCTACATGGTTCACACTGGCCAGGAAAGTCACCAACTCGCCGACATGAATTGGTTCCTTAAAGTTCACTTTATCTACCGAAAGTGTCACCACATAGCTGCCTGAATAACGGCTGGCACAGGCATAAGCCACCTGATCCAGTAATTTTAGAATTGTTCCCCCATGAACATTACCGGAAAAGTTTGCCATATCTGGCGTCATTAACACCGACATGGTTAATTCAGATTGATCTTCTAAGATGGGTTTAAGCTGATCTAATGGGGACATCTTGTTTTCGGCTCTTATAAAAGACAGGATATGTGAATATTATTATATCGTTTTTAACACAAATTAAATGTTCAATTCGGCAATAAAGTCATCATTATTATTTATGGTGATTGGGGTATTATTTAGAAAAATATATAGTGTTTTGCGCTATTACTTGAATTTTCAATTATTTATCCACATCCCGACACCACTTGAACAGGATTTCAGCAGGCGCGTCAGGAGGTGGATTTTTTCCATTCGGGCAGATGAGTTCAGCCCAAAATTGGACTTTTTACTGCCTGAGCTTTTAAGCCGGGTTGATATGACGCAACATTTCCGGCGACACGTGACCATAATTTAAAACATTTTGTACATCGAGCTGGGCTTCAATTTCATAGGAACCATCGGCATTAATTTTTTTAATGGTAAAAATAATTTGTTCCATGTTGGCCAGTTGTACAGATTGTCCAATGTGTAATTGCTTCATGCTCATGCCCTGCTCAGTTTTAGCTTCTAAGATAAATCGTTATATTCTGATGCGGCCAGTATAAGAGCTTTATTAACAACAGGTAAACTTAAATAGCTGAATTAAAATACACTTATATATAAACTTTAAATATTAATCACAACCTTTTGAGCATGAATCGAAATACCTTTATTGAATAACATCAGGCAATTAACGCCAAAAGCAAATTGCGATATGAGCATTCTTGCCATTTTTATTCGACTTAAGTTATAGAAAAAACCGGCAGCATTCTAGCGCCCCGAATGTATCTCAACAGTATTTTGTTGCAGGTTATAGGTTTGAATCCGGTGACCATCGGCATAGCCTTTATGCTGATAGACCTGCGAAATCTGCCCCAGCTTGCCATAGGCGGCGACCACACCGGCCTGCATGGTGGCTTCACGACCCTGCACATCAAAAATATGTGCTTTTTCGCGTAAATCTGGCTGAATCACAATATCGGCATGTTTCAGCTCTTCCTGAGCCAGATGCTTCTGCATGATATTAATATTCTGGTTAAACAGCCCCCAGACATGGGTGGTTTCGGTATACATCGGCTGGGCCAGAATATCGACCGCAATCACAATGTCCGCACCCAGTTCGCGGGCCACATTTACCGGCACCGGGCTGACCAGTCCACCATCGACATATTCGGCATCGGCAATTCGGGTCGGAATAAACATGCTTGGAATGGACACCGAAGCCCGTACCGCCTGTCCGGTATTGCCGGCATTAAACACCACTTTCTTGCCCTGTTTTAATTCGGTGGCCACCACATACATCGGAATTGGCAGCTGCTCTAACGGCAACTGGTTGACCTGCGTATTGACATAGTTCTCGACTTTTTTGCCATCGAAGAAGCCTTTCATATCCAGCTTGATGTCACGGACATCATTGGCCTTCATGTTCAGGGCAATCTGACGCAGCTCATGCGCGCTTTTGCCGCTGGCATAAATCGACCCGACAATACTGCCGGCACTGGTCCCGACGATAAAATCCGGACGGATGCCATTTTGCTCCAGCACTTCAATTACGCCAATATGGGCATAACCGCGCGCGCCGCCGCTGCCCAGCACCAAGGCAATGACCGGGTCCTGTCCGGTATATTGCGGCAACGTTTTAAAGTTCATGCGTGCGTTCTGCTGGCTGGCCTCTGCCATTGCCGGGGTTGCCATTAATTGGGAGGACACCCGCTGATGCTGTTCTGGCAGATGCTGACAGGCGCCTAAGGTCAGCATGACTGCCCCCATCACACTGATAAAGCCAAGATTTTTATTCAACATGAATTCCTCGATCTGAACTCGACAGGCCTGCTGTAGTCTAAGGAGATTTTCTGCAGTGCATTGTTTAAATTCGTTAAACTGTCATCTGCTCAGTTTAAACTTAAGTCGGGTTTTTTAAAATTCTAGCCAATGTCTTCCTTATCTTATTCACAGATTTTTCTGATTTTCTTTAAGCTGGGATGCTTATCTTTTGGGGGCCCAACCGCGCATCTGGTGTTTTTTCACCAGACTTTTGTACAGCGTTTGCACTGGCTCAAAGATGAAGACTATGCCCAGGTCGTCGCTTTAGCGCAACTGTTACCCGGCCCGACCAGCAGTCAGGTCGGACTGGCCATTGGCTATTTAAAACGTGGCTATTTAGGCTCGGTGGTGGCCTGGCTGGGCTTTACCTTGCCCTCGGCCTTACTGATGACGCTACTGGCCTTTATCGGTCAGCAGTTATTTCCATGGATCAGTTCGGCTTATTTTCATGCCATTCAACTGATTGTACTGGCGGTGGTGTTCTGGGCCTTCTGGCAAATGCTGCAAAGCTTTTGCAAAAGCTGGTGGCAATACCTGCTGATGCTTGTGTCTGCGCTCATGATCTGGTTCCTGCCACTGTCATATAACCAGATTCTGGTGATTGTGCTGGCTGGTCTGGCCGGCATGTGGATTGCCAAAGCACAACCTCAAAGCGGCAGTCATACCACGCCGAGTTTTCAGCTGGAACAGCGCAGTTTCGGCTCGACTACACTCTGGCTAATCTTGTTTATCTGTCCATTTCTGCTGCTCGGTGCGCTGAACTGGATCAATCCGAATCTGCTGGCTGAAGGCTTTTTAGGCTTTTATCAGTCTGCTGCACTGGTCTTTGGTGGTGGGCATATTATTTTACCGCTGCTGCATCAGGACTTTGTCAGTACCGGCATGATCTCAGCCCAGCAGTTTGATTTAGGCTATGCCTTTGCCCAGCTCATGCCGGGTCCTTTATTCAGCTTTGCCAGCTATGTCGGCTATTTTCTGGATTTAACTGCCTATCCTGTGCTGAACGCGATCATTGCCACCATCGCCATTTTCCTGCCCTCGTTCTTTCTGATTTTTGCTACCCTGCCGCATTGGTCCTGGCTGATGCATCAGGACAAAATCAAACATGCGGTGATTGGTATTAATGCCGCGGTGGTGGGTTTATTGCTCGCGCTCATTGTTGATATGGGACAGGATTATTTAACATCAGTGCTGGATCTGGCGTTTGTGATGTTTGTGATTGTTTTACTGAAAAGCAAACTGCCAGTGTGGGTCAGCCTGATAGGCAGCTTTGGCGTGTATATGGGTTTGCTGTCTTTGCTAAGCTAAAGCATCTAAAAGAATATTCTCTTGATAAAACAACAGCCTCATGATGAGGCTGTTGCTGTTTGTATTACCAAATATCGGAATTAACCCGGTCTTTAAATTTAGGATGATTGTCCAGTTTAAATTCCGGTTCTTTCACGCCACGCTTCAGCTGAGCTTTGAAGTCTTTTAGCAGCATCAACACAAATGGCGTCAGCAGTAAAATGGCAAACAGGTTGATGGTAGCCATCACGCCCATAAA
The DNA here is from genome assembly GCF_013420555.1 of Acinetobacter sp. Q85-2. Lineage (NCBI taxonomy): Bacteria > Pseudomonadati > Pseudomonadota > Gammaproteobacteria > Moraxellales > Moraxellaceae > Acinetobacter > Acinetobacter sp. Q85-2. The sequence goes on along the minus strand of NZ_VOXW01000023.1, from coordinate 3,319 downwards.
CAGATCGGCCATCGACCAGATCAGTGGTACGGTGGCAATCGCGCCGAAATACACCATAAACAGCACCAGCAGACGGAAAATCAGCATGATCTTGCGGTTGTTGTTAATGAACTGCACGTTACCTTCGGCATAGGCGTAGTTCCCAATAATCGACGAATAAGCAAACATAAACAGGATAATGGCCAGGAAGTCATCGCCCCAATGGCCAATCTGGCTTTCCAGCGCCATCTGGGTCAGGGTCACCCCTTCAAAACCGGCATTCTGATATAAACCGGAAGACAAAATGATGATTGCGGTACATGAACAGACAATAAAGGTGTCCACGAATACACCCAGCATCTGTACCAGTCCCTGATTCACCGGATGTTTCACATCCGACACAGCAGCCGCGTTTGGTACAGAACCCATCCCCGCTTCATTGGAGAACAGACCACGCTTGATGCCCATCATCATCGCCATCGACACCATTGCCCCAAAGAAACCACCGGCAGCGGCATCAAACTCAAAGGCTTTGCTGAAAATCAGGCGGAAAATATCCGGAATAATCGGCAGATTAATCACGGCGATATACAATGCCACCACCAGATACAGCAGCGCCATAATCGGGACAAATTTCTCCGCCACTTTGGCAATGCGTTTAATCCCGCCAAAAATAATCATAGCGGTCATGACAACCAGAACCAGGCCCAACCAGGACAGTTCAAAACTGAACGCACCCATTGGAACAGTCAGATTGGCCTGATTCCAGCCCCAAGCATGTGATGTGGCACTGATAATCGAGTTGGCTTGCACCGCGTTAAACACGAAACCGTAAGTTAAAATCAGGGCAACCGCAAATACTACACCCAGCCATTTCTGTTTCAGGCCTTGGGTAATGTAATAGGCCGGACCACCACGGAACTGTTGGTTGCTGGTATCACGCACCTTAAATAGCTGCGCCAGTGAAGATTCGACAAAGGCCGAACTCATGCCTAAAAATGCGGTAAACCACATCCAGAACACCGCACCCGGACCACCAATCGCAATCGCAATCGCAACACCGGCAACGTTACCAACCCCGACCCGACTGGCCAAACCTGTCACAAGGGCCTGAAATGGAGTAATCCCATAACTGTCTTCGCCTTTTTTACGGCTCGACTTCATGGCTTTAATACTGTGCCAGAACAGACGAATTTGTACAGCGCCGGTGATCAGGGTATAAAATACCCCGACAAAGACCAGAAAGATCACCAGAAAATCCCACAGCGGGGTATTTAGAAGCGTCACCCAGGACATTAGGGTTTCATTTAATTGTTCATTCATTTTTTCGCACCCTTTGCTGATTGAGTCATCCTAAAAAGAAAAGCCTTTTAACAAGGCTTTTCCACTCAAATTACTTAAACAAAAAACTTAAGAATGACTTGAATGACAGTCGCATTAATCAAGTCGACAAAGAAAGCACCACACAGCGGTACAATCAGGAAGGCTTTATGAGAAGCACCGTACATATTGGTAATGGCCTGCATGTTGGCAACCGCAGTAGGTGTTGCACCCATACCAAAACCACAGTGACCCGCAGCCAGTACAGCAGCATCGTAGTTTTTACCCATAACACGGAAGGTAATGAAGGCCGCATACAAGGCCATGGTGATGGTTTGCGCGCCTAGAATGACCATTAACGGGCCAGCCAGATCTGCCAGTTGCCATAATTTCAATGACAGCAATGCCATCGCCAAATATAAAGACAATGAAGCGTTACCAAATACGTCAATCGCACGGTCAAAAATAGTGACTTTGAAAATGCCTTCTAATACGTTACGCAGAATTACCCCGCCAGCCAAAGCCCAGACGAAAGTTGGCAATTCAAACAGCGTGCCTTTGGCATAACCGGTCATAAACTCGGCAAAGGCCAGACAGGCTGCAAATAAACCTAAAGTGGTAATGGCATTGTCTGCGGTAATTAAACGCACCTGATGCGGATATTCAAATGGCACAAACTCACCCGGTACCGGTTCAACTGGCGTATTGTCACGCTGTTCAATTTGTGCATCGGTACGTGGTGTAGCCAACTGATAACGGTTGATCAGCAGTTTGGCCAATGGCCCACCAATAATACCGCCAATAATCAGACCGAAGGTCGCACTGGCCATCCCTAGGGCCAAAGCACCCTGAATACCATGTTCAACCTCAAGGATTTCACCCCATGCACCCGCAGTCCCGTGACCACCGGTTAAGGTAATGGAACCGGCAATCATACCAATTAGCGGATCAATGCCCAATACTGTCGCCAGACTAATCCCGACAAAGTTTTGTACAATGATGAATAGTGAAATTGCGATCAGAAAGATCACCAGACCAATACCACCTTCACGCAGTTTGGCAAAGTTGGCACTTAAACCGATGGAGGCAAAGAAAATCAGCATAAAACTGGTTTGTAGCGCACTACTGGTGGTAATGCTGTAGCCCCAGAAATTGTGCACAATTAAAGACACTACCGCAGCGACCAAACCGCCCGCGACAGGTTCCGGGATGTTGTAACGTCTTAGAAAATCAATATTGTTAACTAAAAAACGTCCTAAAAGGAGAACGATTACAGCCGCAATTAAGGTGTAAAACGCATTAAAAGTAAATTCCATGGCAATATCCATTTAATATGGTCAATGCTTATTGTTTTCCGGTTCTGATTATTTAAACCTGATGATATAAGCACCTTTTATGATAAGGCTGCTCTGTTTAATTTAAATAAACGGGAAAACTCTGCAATATGAATAATGTAAATCAGAAAAAGTTCTGAGTTGGCGAAGAAGCATCTGAGCTGGAGCGCAAGACTCAGCTTCGCTCCTCAAATTCATATCAACCGGCACTGCCTGAAAAAGAAGGAGTGAAAAATAAAATACAGACACTTCAGTGGCAGGGTAATGTCAGGCTGAAATCTCTGAATAGGCTTACTATAGAAAGATAATCTCATATAGGCTCCTAAACATAGAAAATGCATTGCTTCATGTAGCCAACAAATACATCTTAATTCATAGAAAAAGCTGAACAATACAGCTTAAAAAATCGCACATTATGCATCTTTTTCTCTAAAAATCTTTATTTTTTTAACGCTATTCGCTATTAGTCTAACTTATTGCTTTTAACTATAAATTTAAGCAACTGAATTTAAAATTGTTTTTTTAAAATTGGTAAATAAAAAAAAAGAGGTGGCAAGCCACCATTGCTGTCCCACAATTTTTCACAAGAGGAAGCTCATTTGAGCTTCCTCTTGTTTTATGGGTATTTTATCGGGTGAAAATAAAGCTTTTAAAGTTCTTCTTTCAAACAAATTCACTTGAATTAT
>NZ_VOXW01000003.1:0-98526 GCF_013420555.1 Acinetobacter sp. Q85-2 | reverse complement strand
ACAAGCCAAACCACGTGCTCAGCAGGTAATTTTCTCCTTCTGATCGATGCCTTACCTGTTTGATGCAGAGATGTTTCAATCCAATTTAAGTCAATAAGTTCACAAAAATGGCTAAGTGATGGGAGAGCATGTTCAAGAGTGGATTCTAAATGTTCAGATAAAGACATAAAAAAATGAGCGTATTTACATACACTCATTTTTACTACATTTTTCTAATATTTGCTTAACTGACTGGCATTACCACATCAGTGAGGCTTTTTTGATTTACCAACTTTTGCCAATTAAGCGTAGGTAATCATCACGGTTTTAATGCGGTTACCTTCCAGCTCGGTGACTTCAAAGTGTACACCCTGATAGTCCAGATGCGTACCGACTTGTACATCACCCTGGGTTTTATCCAAGATTAAGCCGGCAACACTAATATAGCCTGCATCTTCTTCCACCAGATCCAGCATACCCAGTTCCAGCTCAAGCTGATAAACGTCCAGCATACCGGTCGCTTTCCAGGTGGTCTCGTTAACACGGATTAAATCTGGCTGTTCATCGGCATCCGGGAATTCACCGGCAATCGCTTCAAACACATCCAGCGGCGAAATCAGACCTTGCACATTACCAAACTCGTCACTCACCAGCACCAATGAACCTTTTGAAGTACGTAAAGTATTGATCGCATCAATGACTTTCATTTTTTCAAAAATGTAAATTGGACGATGACGTTTCACCAGCGCCTTAAAGGCTTCTTCATCATCCAGCACATCCAGTAGCTCTTTGGCACGAACAATACTGATAACTTTGTCGAGGCTACCACGACATACCGGGAATAAACTGTGCGGTACCGACAATACCTGCTCACGAATCTGTTCTGGTGTATCTTCAATGTTCACCCAGGAAATCTGGTTACGCGGCGTCATAATCGACGCAACCGAACGTTCTGCCAGCGTTAATACGCCGCCAATCATATAACGCTCTTCATGCGCAAAGGTTTCTTGTGCTTCACTTGAATGCATGTCCGTAGTTTCAATACGGCCGCCCATTAACTTCAGAATCGAATCTGCAGTACGGTGACGCAGCGGAATTTTCGCTTCATGTTTTGCCGCATTACGCTGCCCAAACTGGTTAAAGGCTTCAATGGCAATGGCTACACCAATACCTGAATAGATATAACCTTTCGGAATGTGGAAACCAAAACCTTCTGCAATCAGGCTGATACCAATCAACAGCAGGAAGCTTAAACACAAGATTACCACGGTTGGATGACGGTTAACAAAGGCTGTTAGCGGTTTAGACGCCATTAACATGACCGCCATTGCTACAATCATGGCGGCCATCATCACATAGATGTTGTCGACCATACCAATTGCGGTAATAACAGAGTCTAAAGAGAATACGGCATCCAGGATTACGATCTGGGCAACCACTGCGGTGAAGCTGGCATAAACCACATTGGTGGTCACTTTAACTTCCGGCTTGCCTTCCATCTTCTCGTGCAATTCGGTCACGGCCTTATAGACCAAGAACAAACCACCGAACAGGAGAATCAGATCCCGCCCTGAGAATGTTAAATCAAATATCGAAATAAGCGGTTGAGTCAAGGTGACTAACCAAGAGATTGCGAATAATAACCCCAAACGCATGAGCAAAGCCAAAGACAAGCCAATCACACGGGCTTTATCACGCTGCTCAGGAGGTAATTTTTCTGCCAGAATGGCAATAAAGACTAGGTTATCAATACCTAGAACAATTTCTAAAATAATAAGTGTTATTAAACCAACCCAAATTCCCGGATCTAATAAAAACTCCATTAGTTCATCTCTCCGATAGGGTTAGCGTGTAATTCGAAATGTAGACCTGGGCCCGGCGACGGATCCATAAATTTAACCTTTTCAACTGTAGATAAAAATATTATGCATAATCTTCTATTTTTGTAATCATTTTTTCGGAATTTTTTGGTAAATTCCTGTATTGGTTAAATTAAGCCAAGTTTTCTGCTTAAAAAAAGTACAAGTTTGTAATTAAATTTCAGGTTTTATTAAAACTTCCAAAAAGAGATAAATGACTGCAATCAGAGCAAAAATCGGGGCTAGATTTCACAACTTAAATATAAATATTTGATTTTTATTATTTTATTAAAAAATAAATTCCAAGATATTATTTTTCTATCTAAAAGACTCAAATTTCTAGTATTGAGATAAATGTAGCCCAGTTTTCAATTTGTTACTTTTACTTAAACGGTTTGAAAGTAAATCCTGAAGGAAGACATGCAAGTTCTCAACTCAAATGCTTTACTCTTAACAGCATCATGATCATTTTCATGCAAAAATAACGGATAAAAATATATGACAATGCAACAAATATACGTTTATCAAAGTGCTTCGCGAGAAAGGTGTAACGCCCTATCAGTCGCTATTTCAAGCAGAAAAAAACAGCCAATTAAGATCAAGTGAAATTGGTTGTTTTTTAGGAGACAAGACCTTGGGGTGTTTTGGGCAGAATGATTGCTGGATAAAACCTTCATCCTCATTACTCATCTAAACCACTTTAAAAATACGCATCTTTAAGATGAAATACTGAAGTTTACACAGAAGATTATGACCATTTATCAGGACTAAAATAGGGATGATCTCTCCCTAACTATCCCAGTCTAAGCCAGATGATCTCCCGATAAAAACGCTTTGCCTCAGCCTTTTATTGACGAATACGATTAAAACAACTTGCTAAGCATATGACATTTCAAATAAAATGTGATGGGATTTCACACAAATACAATTAAAAATGCAAGGAATAACTAAATGACCAAGAAATATTCCAAATTTCTGCCTTCTACTGAAGACTTCAATATTGAGCAGTTTCCTTATTACTGGGTAACCCAAGTCCATGCTCAATATGTGTTAAATGTCGATCATGCACTCAAGAAATATGGTCTGGATAACTCACGCCGCCGCATTCTGATTGCGCTAAAAGCCAAACCGAATGCCAGCGTTTCCGACCTGTCAGACATGGTGGTATCAAAGATGTCGACCACCACCAAAATTGTCTATCGCCTGAAAGAAGAAGGCCTGGTGGAGACCTACTCCTGTGAAGATGATGCGCGCATCACCCGGGTTATTCTGACCGATCAGGGCCATGCCATGACCGAAAAAATCAATGATCTGACCGGTGTAGTACTGGAACAGTCCTTTGAAGGTTTAACCCCGCTACAGATTGAAAAAATGATGGACAGTTTGCGTCATATTTTTAATAACTTATCGCGTTAATCATCCAGCATTCTACACACTGCTTATGACAAAGAATCGAAAAAGTTCAGTTGGGGACTAACTTTTTCGATTTTTATTTTTGGCACATGCGAGCATTCAAACTCTTCAACTGGAAAGCCTTCGACAAAACGCTGAATATCCGGCTGAGTTTAGCCAAGCCATTCCTGTAAACGTGCATGTGGAATCACAATCACCGAACGTTTGACATTGCCCGGCTCATGAAAGTCTTTCATCATTGGGTGGTCGATCGCGTCCATGGTAATCATAGTGCAGGAACGAATAATCTCATCCTGAATTTTGCAAATTTCATATAAAGCCGCAATATAAAACGCCTGCCCATCTTTACGGCGCACGCCCCAGCGCTGCGGTTTATTGTCAATATATTTGGATTCATAAAACTCCGTTACCGGAATGACCCCAAACTTGCGTTTCAGCACCGCTTCCTGAAAGCTGGGTTTCTGTAACAGGGTTTCATTACGGGCATTATAGGTTTTATGGGCAATGCTCTTATCTTCCGCCCACTTCGGCACCAAACCAAACATCACCTTACGCCATTCCAGCCCCTGTTCAGATTTGAACAGCAACGGTAAGTGATAACCCGGATAGACCTCATCTTCATATTCAAAAGGAATATCCGGGAGATTTAAATCCTGTCGCTGTTGTGGTGTAAGCGGTTTAAAGTTGGCACACATGGCAATATGGCTGCTCAGTTTAGACAGCTCTATTATACGCCTTCAGGCGGTTAAGTTGCGTCTATGCTTTAACTGGGTAGCGTTAACCAGTGGGTGCGACAAAACTCCTCCAACACCCATTGACCATTAAAACGTCCCAGACCTGAATTTTTCTCACCGCCAAAAGGTGCATTCGGATAATCGGCTACGGTAATGGCATTGATATGCGTCATCCCGACGTCAATCTTTAAAGCAAAAGCTTTGGCACGTTCAATATTGGCGCTACAGACCGCGCTCGATAAGCCAAAACGTGTGGCATTGGCCAGCATCAGTGCTTCGGCCTCATTTTGTGCTTTAATCACGGGCAGTACCGGCCCAAAACTTTCTTCTTGCGCCAGACTCGACGCCGGGTCAACATCAATAAAAATATGCGGTGGAATCACATGACCGCGCGTGGCACCTTGCAGTACCAGTGTCGCACCGGCCTCTTGCCCTTGCTGGATAATACGCTGAATCTTCTGCACCTGATCGCGGTTAATAATTGGGCCAATCACCGTAGCCTCATCATTTGGATCACCAAAAGGAATGCTTTTACTGCGTTCAACCAGTTTACCGACAAAACTGTCATACACTTTTGCATCGACAATAATGCGATTGGTACTCATACAAATCTGACCCTGATGCAAAAAGCGCCCCATCACCGCCAGTTCTACCGCCAAGTCCAGATCGGCATCATCCAGCACCACCAAAGGTGCGTTTCCGCCCAGCTCCAGCGCCAGCCGTTTTAAATTGGGACTGCTCACTGCTAGCTGACCCACGCGCTTGCCCACTTCGGTAGAACCGGTAAAGGAAATCAGTTTCGGCACTTCATGTTCAACAAAATAATCGCCGATTTCACTACCTGCACCTGCCAGCACACTAAGGCTGCCCATCGGAGCACCGGCTTCTTCAAACAGTTTCGCCAGTAGCAGGCCACCGGTAATTGGCGTATCACTGGCGGGTTTCAGTACCACAGTGTTGCCCAGCGCCAGTGCTGCAGCCACCGAACGCATACTTAAATGAAAAGGAAAATTCCATGGGCTAATTACCGCCACCACACCCAGCGGTTTACGTACCGCATAGCTTTGACGGGTCGGATCGGGAGATGGTAGTTCCTGAGTTAACATGCGCTCCGGGAAAGTCGAGCTTTCTTTTAAAATGCCTATTGCTGCATCGACTTCAATATTGGCTTTTAAACGGGTACTGCCCGATTCCTGAATCAGCCAGTCGATAATTTCCTCCCGACGCGCCTGAATAATCTCAATCACACGCAGCAGCAGGTTTTTTCGTGCTTCAGCTGAACTGTCTGCCCACCTTGCAGCATACTCCAAAGCCGCCGCATAGGCACTGTCGACATCGACAATACTGGCACCTTGTAATTTTAAAATGCTTTCTTGGGTATAAGGATTCAGATTGTCCAGGATTCGGGTTGAAGTGCCCTTGATCCATTCACCAGCAATAAACTGTTGATCAAGAAATTGATACGCGCCCATAACATCTTCCAGATTTTGATGATTTCCTTCACTCTAAAAGGTCTGCACAGAAAGTTCTAGTGCTATTCGGTGTGTAATTATTGCCATAAAAAAAGCCTTCCGAAGAAGGCTTTTTTTAGATCAGGCAAATTCAGGATTAGTCACCTGTATAGCCTTTTAATTTTAAACGTGCTGCGTGCAATAGCGGCTCGGTATAACCTGCTGGCTGCTCACCACCTTTAAAGATTAAGTCAGACGCAGCTTGGAATGCGATGTTGTTCTCAAAGTCGTTAGACATTGGCGTATATAATGGATCGTTAGCATTTTGCTCATCCACAATTTTAGCCATACGCTGCATTACTTCCTCAACTTGCTCACGTGTCACGATACCGTGACGTAACCAGTTGGCAACGTGTTGTGAAGAAATACGTAACGTTGCACGGTCTTCCATCAAGCCAACATCGTTGATGTCTGGAACTTTAGAACAACCTACACCTAAATCTACCCAACGTACAACGTAACCCAAGATACCTTGACAGTTGTTTTCAAGCTCTTTAGTTTTTTCTTCGTCAGACCAGTTAGTGTCTTTCGCCAATGGCGGAGTTAACAAGTCATCTAAAGATAAAGGCTCAGTTGCCAACAATTCTTGTTGACGGTCTGCTACGTTCACTTGGTGATAGTGGATAGCGTGAATCACAGCACCTGTAGGTGATGGAACCCATGCACAGCTTGCACCCGCTTCAGGATGTTCAGTTTTGGTTTTGTACATGTCTAAAAGCATGTCTGGTTTTGGCCACATGCCTTTACCAATTTGTGCTTTACCACGTAAACCTGCTTTCAAACCAATCATCACGTTACGGTTTTCATACGCTGGGAACCAAATTTGACCTTTTACTTCGCCTTTACGAACGAATGGACCTGCTTCCATGAAGGTATGGATTTCGTCACCTGTACGGTCCATGAAACCAGTGTTAATGAAGATAGTACGGTCTTTAGCTTGAGCAATACAGTTTTTCAAGTTTACAGAAGTACGACGTTCTTCATCCATGATACCGATTTTTAAAGTCTTCGCAGGCAAGCCAAGTACTTGTTCAGCACGTTCAAACAATTCAACTGCAAATGCAACTTCATCTGGACCATGCATTTTTGGCTTCACGATGTACATAGAACCTTGACGTGAGTTCTTGATCGTGTTTTCACCGCGAATGTCAGCAAAAGTCAATAATGGAGTGATCAATGCGTCCATGATCCCTTCATAGATTTCTTGACCATCAACCAAAATTGCAGGGTTAGTCATTAAGTGACCTACGTTACGTAGTAACATTAATGAACGACCATGAACTTTAGTTTCACCGCCTTCTAGGTTTTTGAAAGTACGGTCAGCGTTCAATGTACGAGTCATGGTTTTGCCATTTTTCTCGATTGACTCTGATAAAGTACCTTTCATTAGACCTAACCAGTTACGGTAGCCTTCAACTTTTTCTTCAGCATCTACAGCTGCAATTGAGTCTTCCAAGTCTTGGATTGTTGTTACTGCAGCTTCAAGAACTACGTCTTTAACACCAGCAGCATCAGTTTGGCCAATTGGGCTGTTGGCATCAATCTGGATGATGACATGCAGGCCGTTATTTTTCAGCACAACTTCAGTTGGTGCAGCCGCTTCGCCATTATAACCGACAAATTTAGCAGCATCTGCAACAGTCGTAGTTGAGCCATCTTTCAGGCTAACAACCAGTGCATTACCTTCAACCGCATATTTTGTTGCATCTGCGTGTGAACCTTGCGCCAACGGGAAAGTTTCATCCAGGAAGTTTTTCGCGAATGCGATAACTTTCTCACCACGTTTCGGGTTATAGCCTTTGCCTTTTTCTGCGCCATCTTCTTCAGAGATTACGTCAAAGCCGTATAGTGCGTCATATAGAGAACCCCAACGTGCATTGGCTGCGTTCAGGCAGTAACGCGCATTACGTACAGGGACAACTAACTGTGGGCCTGCCAGTAATGCAATTTCTTCATCTACATTTTCAGTCGTAATTTGAAAATCTTCTACTTCTGGTAATAAGTAGCCAATTTCAGACAAGAAGGCTTTGTAAGCTTCTAGTTCAAATGTGTTATTGCGATGCCATTCGTCAATCTTCGCTTGCAGATCATCACGTTTGGCAAGCAATGCCTTGTTCTTAGGCGTAAGGTCGACAACGACTTGCTCAAAGTTTTTCCAGTAGGTGTCACTGTCTAAACCAGAACCTGGTAATGCTTCATTTTCGATGAAATCGTAAAGTTCTTTAGCAATCGCTAACTTGCCTTTTTGAATACGTGCAGTCATTGTCTTTCCTGATATTGCTACTTTTTATACAAGAGATTCTAGTATACCGATTTATATTTGGCTGAATAGTATTATCACATTGCTAAATAGTGATCATTTTTTATTAAATAAATGTTGCTATTTAAAAATAAAATAATCTTAGGATGTGACATTATCATTAAGCGAAATATATAACCTACAGTGTATAAAGTTTTTGAAATGTCGAAATTAGACTTAAGTTCAGAATTGTAAAGAAAATTCGGCACTTCAGCCCTTCCGGGTTTTATTATTAGCCAAGATTAAGCCATGAATTGAACAAAATGTCGATAAAAGCAGCAAAGATTTTTTGCTACAAAAAAAGCGCCCGGTTGGACGCTTTTAAAATATGCTGAATTCAGTATTAAGACGCTTCAGTCGATGCACCTGCAGCTGAAATCTGACGATGCGCTGCATGTAAATAATCATCTGACTGCATTTCCAGCAAACGTGAACGCGTCCGTTCAATTTCAAAGGCCAGTTTTTCACCTTGGTAAAGTTCAATAATCGAATCTTCTGAGGTTAATAGCAGCTTTACACCACGATCATAAAACTCATCGACCAGATAAATAAAACGGCGTGTGCCATCAGCCAGATAATCGGTTAAATGCGGCACATTGCTGACCAGCACGGTATTGTACAGGTTGGCAATTTCAATATAGTCAGCTGGGCTACGCGGTTTCAGGCACATTTCCGAGAATTCACACCACAACACATCTTCAGTATGCGCCACCGTTTCAATTAAACGGTTGTTGATGGTAATGGGCTCATCCGAATGGGTTTGGGTATGAGTCAGCGCATCAAAACGCTGCGCCATCCAGACATTATGGTCATGCGTCAGCGGCGATTTAAACAGTTGCGCCTGTTTTAACACGCGTAAACGGTAATCCACTCCTGCATCGACATTTAAAATGGCACAGTTCTTTTTCACCATTTCAATGGTTGGAATAAAGCGGTCACGGTGAATACCATTTTTATACAAGCCATCTGGCGCGATGTTTGAGGTGGCCACCAAAGTAATACCGCGATTAAACAGCTTCTGGAACAGGTCGCTGAGAATCATGGCATCGGTCACGTTAGATACAAAGAATTCATCAAAACAGATGATCACCGCATCTTTATAAATCTGGTCAGCCACTGTATCGAGCGGGTTACGCTGCCCTGACAGTTTGTTCAGTTCACGATGCACATGCTGCATAAAGTGATGGAAGTGCATACGGATTTTGCGGCGAAACGGAATTGATTCATAGAACTGGTCCATCAGCCAGGTTTTACCGCGTCCAACCCCACCCCACATATACACACCGCGCGGAGATGTCTGACGACGAAAACGGCGAAAGGCCTTTTTCGAGGCTTTATAACGCTGAATTAACTCTTGCCACACCCGATCCAGCTCGTGTACCGCTTCGGCCTGTGCTTCATCTGGCATGAACTGCCCCGACGCCAACGCCTGTGCATAGCGTTCTGCCGGAGACAATGGAGTATATGCTGTGTTGTGGGATGAGTTGAAGTCAGACATATTATTCAGTACTTTTGGGGTTAATAAATGATAACGAAGATAACCGCCGCACAATATACCACTTTGGGTTTAAAATGCTTAGGCTATTTCCCATACTGGCGCGGACTTTGTCCAAACCAGCGTTTAAAGGCATGATTAAAGGCCGCAGGTTCTGAATAACCCAGTAACTCTGCAATCATTTCAATTGAATAAGCTTGATATTCAATTAATCTCAATGCCTTGTCTTTAATTAAATCTTCACGAATCTGTTTATAACTGGTGTTCAGCTGCTGTAACTGATGACGCAAGGTGCGCTCTGGAATCTGTAAGGCCTGCGCGGTTTCGGCCATGGTCGGCATCACGCCCTGCTGCAATTCCAGATAATCTTTGACTCGCTGCACCAAGGTCGGTGCCTGATCTTCCAGTTTTAAGCGCCGCAGCTCTTCAATACACTTTTCTTCAAAGGTCTTGAAGGTAATTGAATCAGCGGATGGAATTTTCACTTCCAGCACCGACTGCTCGAACCAGAACGCTGCATGGTCATGGCCAAAACACAAGTCATGACCATAATAGTCATGATAAGCCACCAGGGCCTGTGCCTGATCTGGACGTGCAAATGGCAGTTCAATACGGATTTGCGGCACATTCAGGCTCATCATCTTGTAAAGATCCTGAATAAACTTGAAAGTCCCGGAAATTTCACATTGCGCCCGCAGCATACCCAAATCGCTATCCAGATCATTCGGCAGATATTGCAGCGCCACCCGATCTGCTTCATGTTTCAGCTTTAGCTGCCCGGTCAGATGAGTCAGCCCCTGATACTGAATGCCTTTTTCAATCGCGGTCGCAATAGTGTCAGAGGTCACCAGTAACATCAGCAAGGGACCATAACCGGCCAGTGCATAATGCTGGCCAATAAAAATACCCTGCTCAGGTCGCACCCCGGCGCCAATAATCTTCAGAATATCCAGTTCCAGTCGCGGATGAATCACCGAACTGGCATCCAGTGCATCTGCATGCAGCCCGATACTTTGCAAACGCTCGTCCACATCAATTCCGGCATTTCGCATACCTTGAATTAAGTACATGAGACCGAGAATGGATCGTTTCATAGGGGCGCTTGAGTCACGTCTGTGTATCTGTTTTACTATATCATTCACTATTTTTAAATTGCCGAAAATATCAATTTTTTTGTCAGTGCTATCATGGCATCTGCACTGACCCGCTTATATGCTAATCATAGAAATAAAAAGAAAAGGATATACAACTATGCATGATGCATTGTCAAATCATGATTTTTCTACAAATCATGCCGTTCAAAAAACTAAAATTGCCATTATTGGTGCCGGTTTTGGTGGCTTGGCGATGGCCATTCGCCTGCTGCAGCAACAGATCACCGATTTTATTATTCTGGAAAAAGCCAATGAGGTTGGTGGCACCTGGCGGGAAAACCAGTATCCGGGTGCGGCCTGTGATGTGCAATCGCATATGTATTCCTTGTCATTTGCGCCCAAAACCGACTGGTCGAAACGCTATGCCGAAGCGCCAGAGATTTTTGCCTATATTCAGGGCCTGACCGATCAGTTCCAGCTCAGAGATTATTGCCAGTTTCAGACTGAAGTCCTGTCTGCGCATTATCAGGAACAGGATTGTGAATGGCATTTACAGCTCAATCAGCAGCGCAAGCTGATTGCCCAATATGTGGTATTTGCCTCCGGACCCTTGCATGTGCCGCAAATTCCACATATTCCGGGGATCGAAAAATTTAAAGGCAAGGTCTTTCATTCTTCGCAGTGGGATCATCAATACGACTTAAACGGTAAAAATGTCGCCTCAATTGGTACTGGCGGCAGTGCCATTCAATATATTCCGGAAATTGCCCCACAAACCAGACAGCTGTATGTGTTTCAGCGTACCGCCGCCTGGGTGATTCCACGCGATGAACGACTCTATAGCCAGCTTGAAAAAAAGCTGTTTAAAAAGTTTGACTGGTTTAGAAAACTGCACCGCGCCCGCCTGTACTGGTCCAATGAATCCCGCGTGGTGCCGATTGTAAAACCAGGGGTAATGAAATATACCCAGAAACTGGCCGAAGCCTTTTTAAAATATCAGGTCAAGGACAAACGCATCGCCGCCAAGCTGATTCCTGACTATATTATGGGTTGTAAACGTATTCTGGTCTCCAATAAATATTATCCGACCTTTAATCGCACCAATGTCGAACTGGTGACTGATGCCATTCAGGAGCTGACTGAACACAGCATCATCACCAAAGATGGCAAAGAACGCCCAATTGATTGTCTGATTTATGGCACCGGTTTTATTACCGATCCGCGCATTTATCTGAAATCGTTTGATTGTGTCGGTGAACATGGCGTGGAGCTGAAACAGGCCTGGAAAGATGGCGCCGAAAGTTATTATGGCATTTGCACCAAAGGCTTTCCCAACCTGTTCCAGCTGCTAGGCCCCAATACCGTGCTGGCGCATAATTCCGTAGTGTTTATGATTGAGGCACAGGTTGACTATATTTTGCAGATGATCAAGCTGGTCGAACGTACCCAGACCGATGCCATAGTCATTAAAGATCAGGTTCATGATGACTATAACCGTTATGTTCAGGAGATGCTGGCCGGGACCATCTGGCAATCCGGTTGTGTCAGCTGGTATCAGCAAGATGGCGGTAAAAACTTTGCCCTCTGGCCGACCTATACCTGGAAATACTGGTTAAAAACCCAGAAAGTGAATCCGGCTGATTATCGCTTACTGAATAAACGTGCAAAACAACAGCTGGCCAGCTAATTCAGGCATAATAAGCAGGAATTGATTTTAGGCGAGTATAGATGCAATCCTTTTGGCTTATTTTCCAGCTACTATTTTGTCTCTATCTCGGCTATGCCTTTGCAGCCCGGTTTCCCCGCTGGCTGCAACAGCTTATGCTGAAACTGTTACCTTATTTCAGCTATATTCTACTGATCGCCATTTCACTTGAATTTGCCCAGACTTTAAACCAAATCCCTCAACCGGAACGTATTTTAACCAGCGCAATGCTGATTTCATTTAGCACCAGTCTCGGCGCTTTCGCCTGCTGTTATGGCCTGTTTAAATGGGCCGGTTTTCAGCCCAGCCAAGGACGCGTATCCTTCAGTCTGGTACTACAATCCTTACTCAATATCAGTTATGCCTTCATTGCTTTAGCCGCTGGTTATCTGCTTTATCTGGGCAGTGAATATTGGCAGCTCAATTTACATATTAGTACCTGGCATTTATTACTGGTCTTTATGCTAATGATTGGTTTTGATCTTGCACGTGCGCCACTTGACCACTCCTGGTTAAACTGGAACATCCTGCTGGTGCCAGTGGGCTGTATTGTTGGCTCGATTTTAGGGGCGCTGTTCTGCTTATTCTGGCTATCACACATTTCCCTAAAAGATCTGATCATGCTGTCGCAAGGCTATGGCTTTTATTCCATGAGCGGGATTGTAATTAGCGAACTGCGTACAGCTGAACTGGGCAGTATTGCCCTGATGAATGATTTATTCCGCGAAATCTTTGCGATTGTGCTGATGTATCTGATTGGTTGGCGTTATCCGCGTGCGGCCATTTCTTCTGCCGGCGCTACAGCGATGGATGTGACCTTACCAATGGTGAAACAGGCCTGTGGCAATGACTTTATTCCTCATGCCATGGTCAGTGGTTTTGTGTTGTCAGTATTGGCACCTATCGTGGTCAGTATTCTGGCAGTGATTTAGATTTAACCTCTTCCAACCTCCCTTTACAAAGGGAGGAGTCCCCCTTTGGAAAAGGGGGGGTTTAGGGAGATTACAACGTCGCTAGAATATCTTTAAGCATTTGACGAGGATGTTCCGCCTTGGTAATTGGGCGACCAATCACCAGATGTGTTGAACCATCCATCATCGCCTGTTTAGGCGTGACGATACGCTTCTGGTCATCTGCAGCTGAACCTTCAGGGCGAATCCCCGGCGTTACCAGAGCAAATTCTTGACCCAAGCTTTCACGTAGCATCTTGGCTTCTTGCGCTGAACAAACTACGCCATCCAAACCGCTGTCTTTGGTTAAGGCGGCTAAACGCTTCACCTGTTCAAATGGCTCAATATCTAAACCGATATCACGTAAATCTTCACGGCCCATTGAGGTCAGAACAGTCACCGCAATAAGCTGGGTGTTGTAATTCCCTGCTTTTAAGCGCTCTACACAGGTTTCCATCATTTTTCGGCCGCCAGAGGCATGCACATTCACCATCCACACCCCTAAGTCTGCTGCCGCACATACAGCCTGAGCCGTGGTATTAGGAATATCATGGAATTTTAAATCCAGAAAAACTTCAAAGCCTTTATCTTGCAGTGCTTTGACCACTGCTGGCCCTTCATGGGTAAACAGCTCTTTACCGACCTTAACCCGACATAAGGCTGGGTCTAGCTGCTCGGCAATTGTCATTGCGTCGTAATGACTTTTTGCATCTAAAGCAACGATAATACTCATGAGAAGACCCTTAAAACTGACAAAATTAAAGCATTATACGAATTTCAAATCTGGCAACCAAGTGAATTTTATTGAATATAAGCAAAGCAGTTAAATTAAGCTGCTTATTTATAAAACCTTATAGATCAAACTAAGCATTTCAAAACATGACTGTATAAAAAAACGCTTAAGAGATCAGCTCTTAAGCGTTAAATATTTCAAGTTGCAGACCCTGAATAAAGCCATTCAACTTTATTCAAGCGCCCACTATAAAGGTGTAGATGAACGATCATTCGGATGAATATCTACCACTGTTTTTTCATGGCGTGTATTTGCAGCCGCCTCAGCCGCTGCCAACTGTGCCGTATGAATTTGCTCTTTGCGCAGATGGTCAATATCTTTACGCAGTCGCTTGATTTCCCAGCTGGTCTGGAATACTCGGAAAATCTGCACACCCAGTAAAAGTCCAACAACAACACCCAGTGCCAGGGTCAGTAATAACAATAACCCCAAACGCATGGCTGGAACTTGAGTGAACAAAAGGTCAACCGACAGCTCGGTCCCATTTTGTAAAACCAGAGCCAATGAATAGCCAAACAGTACAATCAATAATGCGACTAAGACGTAACGCATAAACACACCTCAGGATATAAATTAATTATTTCTCTGCAGATGCGTTCACTGCATCGCGCAATGCTTTACCTGGTTTGAAATGAGGTACCGCTTTTGCCGCCACTTTAACCGACTTGCCCGTTTTCGGGTTACGACCTACACGTGGCTCACGATGATGCAATGCAAAGCTACCAAATCCACGAATTTCAATTCGGTTATCTGCAGACAGTGATTCAATCATTTGATCAATCATAATCTTAACAGCTTCTTCAACTAAAGGTTCCGCTAAATGTGGATTTTTTAGGGAAATTCGCTCTATTAAGTCAGACTTATTAAGTGCTTCAGTAGTCATCTGCGACCTCTTTAATTATCAAGCTACTTTAACTTAAAACCGATAATAACCTGTTTAAATACAAAACGGTAGCGCAATAAGTTAATACTACGCTACCGTTTACAGTATTTGTGTAAAAAGTAAGAGTTAAATTACATTAATCATACTTTTCCACGGCTACTTAGTGGTTCATCTGAGCTTTGATCAGATCACCAATAGTCTTAGGACCATTGTCTTGAGAAGCTGTTGCTTGACGTAAGTTAGCTACTGCTTCTTTCTCTTCAGCTTCGTCTTTCGCTTTGATAGACAAGTTGATAGAGCGAGACTTACGGTCAACGTTGATGATTTTCGCTTCAACTTCTTGACCAACTTCTAAGAACTTAGTTGCATCTTCAACGCGATCACGGTTGATTTCAGATGCTTTCAGAGTTGCTTCAACTTCGTCAGCTAACTTAACAGTCGCGCCTTTCGCGTCAACTGCAGTTACAGTACCTTTAACCAGCGCACCGCGTTCGTTAGCAGCCAAGAAATCGTTGAATGGATCGCTGTTCAATTGCTTGATACCAAGGCTGATACGGTTGCCTTCAGCGTCTACAGACAGGATAACCGCTTCAACAGTGTCACCTTTCTTGTAACGACGAATCGCTTCTTCGCCTTGTTCGTTCCAAGAGATGTCAGACAAGTGAACTAGACCATCGATACCGCCTGGTAAACCAATGAAGATACCGAAGTCAGTGATTGACTTGATTGTACCTGAAACTTTTTCACCTTTGTCGTGGTTCTTAGCAAACTCTTCCCATGGGTTAGCACGAGTTTGTTTGATACCAAGAGAAATACGACGACGCTCTTCATCAACTTCAAGAACCATAACGTCAACTTCGTCACCGATCTGAACAACTTTAGATGGGTGGATGTTTTTGTTTGTGTGGTCCATTTCTGAAACGTGTACTAAGCCTTCAACGCCTTCAGCGATTTCAGCGAAGCAACCGTAGTCAGTTAAGTTAGTTACGCGAGCTTTAACGATAGAACCTTTAGGATAACGGCTCATGATCGCTAACCATGGATCTTCGCCTAATTGTTTCAGGCCTAAAGATACGCGGTTACGTTCTTTGTCAAACTTAAGTACTTTAACAGTAACTTCTTGACCAACTTCAACAACTTCTGATGGGTGCTTGATACGTTTCCAAGCCATGTCAGTGATGTGAAGAAGACCATCGATACCACCAAGGTCAACGAACGCGCCGTAATCAGTAAGGTTCTTGATCGTACCTGTAACTGTTTGACCTTCTTCAAGCTGAGCAAGAAGCGCTTCACGGTCAGCTGAAGATTCAGCTTCCATAACAGCACGACGAGAAACAACAACGTTGTTACGTTTAGCGTCAAGCTTGATAACTTTGAATTCTAACTCTTTACCTTCAAGGTGAGTGGTGTCACGGATAGGACGAGTGTCTACCAAAGAACCTGGTAAGAACGCACGAACTGGACCGATGTCAACAGTGAAACCGCCTTTAACTTTACCAGAGATAACACCAGTAACGATTTCGCCGTCTTCAAAGATTTTTTCAAGTTTAGTCCAAGTTTCAGCACGTTTCGCTTTTTCACGTGATAAAACTGTTTGACCCATACCGTTGTCGAGAGCTTCAACAACAACATCAACAGTATCACCAACTTGAACTTCAAGTTCACGTTGTTCATTTAAGAATTCAGCACGGTCAACAATACCTTCAGATTTAAGGCCAGTGTCAACTGTTACCCAATCAGAGTCGATGCTTACTACAACGCCTTGGATGACAGCACCCTTTTCAACGTTGAGGTTTAATTCGCTTTCTTCAAAGAGGGCTGCAAAAGATTCGGTCATGATATTTCCGATAAAGTCAGCGGTCTTGGATCAGACAAGGCCGGTTTAGTTAAGCGTTTACATAGTCCGTATAAAACTGATCAAGCTATGCATTCGCTGAATAAATTTAGTTTGCTAATTGCTGATCGACATAACGTGTCATCAGTTGAAAGACTTCATCGATGTTCAAATCTGAACTGTCAATGATGTAAGCATCAACCGCTGGCTTGAGTGGAGCAACTTCGCGCTCCATATCCCGTTTGTCGCGAGCTTCGATATTAGCTAAAATGTCGTTTATTTTAGCATCCAGCCCCATACCCTGCAACTGTTTTACACGTCTTTGCGCGCGCGACTCTGCCGATGCAGTCAGATAAATTTTGGCTTGTGCTTCAGGAAAAATGGAGGTGGCCATGTCACGACCATCGGCTACCAGCCCCGGCGCCTGGGCAAAAGCACGCTGACGGGCCAACAATGCCGTTCTAAGTTCCGGAATTGCTGCTACTTTTGAAGCATATTCTCCGACACGTTCGGTACGGATGGTCTGGCTGACATCTTCGCCATCCAGCATGACCTGAGTGCCGGTTGCTGTGCTCTGAAATTTGATGTCTAAATTTGTTGCAATTTCGATGCATTTGCTTAGTTCGTTACTCAGACTTTCCAGCAAATCTGCCTTATGCAATGACAGCCCAAGCAGACGATACAGCGCGCCTGAATCCAGCAAGTGAAATTGATAATGTTCAGCCAGTTTGGCGGCAAGCGTACCTTTACCTGAGCCACTTGGCCCATCAATGGTAATAATTTGAACTGTCATTGCGTTTCCAGACATATTTACAGATTTTTATACAGATTTAGCCAGTTTACTTAAACCGATTTTAATTGCAGTTTTCAACTGGGCAAGAATGAGTTTACTGACAAAAGGCGCGCGTGCCTGCAGCTCAATCCGGTAGGTCACCAGGGTTTTATCTTCTGCCACAGGCTCAAATTCAATCACGCCCAAATGATGTTTCACCAACGGATTTTTAATAATTTTATATTCAATCCGCTGATTTGGCTCGAGCACCGTAATCTGCTCCTGCAAAGGCTTAACCGGGCCAAAACCCATCCGGCGCACCGAACCCATACCATCCGGGCGTTCAGGATCAGCGGAATCCTTGACACGCTTAACCTGCAAAGGTGCAAAAGCGGTGTTATAGGTGGCATGTTTCGACATTAATTCAAATACCTGTGCTACAGGCGCATTAAATTCTTTTTTAATTTGAATAGCGTTCATTTTATTGTTCCTAAAGGGATTCAATCACGTACACGGCTTAGTGTAGAGGAAAATGCTTTAAAGATTCTGATCATTTAAGGACTTTTGTTGTAATTTTTGCTGTCTTTTCTGCTCACGACGCAGCTTGAAAAAATCTCTCAACTGGGCTGCACACTGGGTTTGTAAACAGCCCGATTCAAACTCAAACAGATGGTTATAATAGCCACTGTCCAGCAATTGGCGTGCACTAACCAGAGAACCAGCTTTCGGCTCGGTGGTACCAAATACTACCCGTTTTACCCGGGCATGAATCAGCGCACCCACACACATGGTACACGGCTCTAGCGTAACATAGAGCGTGGTATCTTCCGGCAAACGGTAATTTGCAATGTGGCTACAGGCCTGACGAATCGCCAGAATTTCAGCATGCGCAGTAGGATCATTCAGGGAAATGGGCGCATTATAGCCTGACCCAATAATCTGGTTCCGACTGACTAAAATTGCCCCGACAGGAATTTCTCCCTGCGAGGCCGCTAATGCAGCCTGCTCAAAAGCACGCTGCATCCAGTATTCATCAGAATAAGCTTCTACATCAGACATAAATCAGCTGATAACACCATGACGTTTCAGCAGGTCATTCCAGCTTTGAATTGACGTCACCGGTGGATCATCGGCCAGAATACCTTTTAGGCTGCGATCAGCGCCCTGCTTCCACTCTGGAGATAAATCCTTATCGACCAGACGGGCACGCACACCCTCAACAAAGTCAGGGTGATTGATTTTCCAGGCCGAAATCTGGGTTTCCAGTTCAAACACTTCATTCCATGAATGCACCTGTTTGCCCCATTGCCATAATAACCAGCTTAGGGCTGCAGTTGTCAGTGAACCTTTTTGCAGGTTTTCACTGGCCTGACGCAGCCAGTCGCTACGCGCATCACTTAAACCGACAATTGCTTCATAGTCATGTTCAAAGTTGACACCACGACACACGCTATGAATTACATCCAATGAATTCTGTAATGGTCCTGGTCCAACCGGACGATGCATACTGTTCAAAGTGTCATCAATAGCACGGAAATCACCGGCCGGATAATGATCCCAGTCAATATTAATCATCCGGTCCAACACCACATCACGTGCGACATCACAGATATGTGTGGCCCAGCCAATTCCGTAAGCGCCGGCGGCAGTCATAATCGAACCGGTTAAACCAGTGAACAGACCAATAGCACCCCGATCTGCCAGAAAGCGCGATGCACCTACATCTGGATAAAGACCGATATTAATTTCCGGCATTGCCAGACGTGAATGCGGGGTTACCAGACGGAACGGCGCTGCCATAAACAGACCCAAACCACCGCCCATCACATAACCTTCACCCCAGACCAGAACCGGTTTGGCATAGTTATGCAGCAACAAATCCAGCGCATATTCCTGTTCAAAGAATTTATTGGCTGCCTCAACTTCGTCATTAATCACCAGTTGACGCAGTTTGCGCACATCGCCACCGGCACAGAAGGCTTTTGGTGTAGTGGAATCGAGCCAAATGGCTTTCACCTGCTCATCCGTATGAAAGTCCTGAAAGACTTCCAGTAAAGCAGTCACGATAGATTCATCCAGTGCATGCAACGACTTTGGACGGTTCAAACGAACAATACGCCAGCCATTTTGTGCTTCTTCAACAATTAAATCGGGATGATACTGTTTCAATACGGGAGTTTGTGTCATGCGTCCAGCTGCCAGTCTATAGGCTCAATGCCATGTTGTTTCAGGTAATTATTTGTTTTTGAAAACACTTTACATCCAAAAAAACCACCACGGTTTGCCGCCAGCGGCGACGGATGTGCGGCTTTCAAGATTAAGTGTTTATTCGGATCAATGCGTTGTCCCTTACGCTGTGCATAGGCACCCCATAAAATGAACACAATATGCTCACGCTGTTCATTTAGGACATCAATCACATGATCTGTAAATTCTTCCCAGCCCCGCTTCTGATGCGACGTCGGCTGTGCGGCTTCAACCGTCAGGACACTGTTTAACAGCAGCACGCCCTGTTCCGCCCAACGGGTTAAATCGCCATGCTTGGGGATGTCCAGCCCCAAGTCGGTATGTAACTCATGGAAAATATTACGTAAAGATGGCGGTAATGCAACCCCTCTCTGTACAGAAAAGCTCAGGCCATGTGCCTGATTTGGACCATGATAAGGATCTTGGCCTAGAATAACGACTTTGACCTGCTCCAGCGGCGTAGTATTTAGTGCATTAAAGATTAAGCCACTTGGTGGGTAAATCACTTTATTGGCTTGTTTTTCTTCGAGTAGGAACGCTTTTAAGGCATCCATTTTCTCACCCAGCAAAAAATCGCTCAGGGCATATTTCCAGCTCGCATCTAACTGAACCTTCTCCAGTTTCGCGTGTTGCTGTTCAGTTAAAGACATACCTGTATTAAATCCTTTATATCCATGTCAGGATGTGTGTATTAGAGTTTAACCTGTAAATCTACGCTTGGGTTTTGGAATTTAATACCCTGTTTCAATTTTTCATACATCTCTGGATCTGACCATTCCGCGCGCACCTGCGCTGAAAACTCGATCTGATCCAAGGCAAGCCGTCCCATTTGTTCATTTTCAATATCTTCCAAAAAGCTTTGCGCATAACCGGTATCGGTTTCATGCACAATTACCGAATAGACTTCGACATCACCTTCACCATTCTGGGTGATGGTTGAGGCCAGCACCTGCTGCGCCAGAAAGAAGAAAATACGGGAAAACTGCTCGGCAGATGGCGATACTGGTAAAGAGACCCAGCGTGCACTGAAGTTTTGGCAGGCCTGAATATAATCCGGATTGTCCTGTTGCCAGAAACAGATCGCATGATCGAAAGAATCAAAAATTTCTTTAATCACACCTTTTAGCAAGCCAAAATCATAGACCATTTGACCATGATCTAATTTCGTTGCCTTAAGTAACAGCTCAACTTTATAGCTATGGCCGTGTATTGAACGTTTACAGCGGTCTGAAGTGCAGTTACGCACAATATGAGCATTTTCAAACTTAAATAACTTACGAATTAACATGTGTCCCGATCAGGCCAGATTATTTGTGAATCGACTATTAATTATAAAGCAAAATTAAAGGAATAAGCATTAAATTTGCTGTTTAACTTGATAGCTAAAACCTATCTCGCTTTATGCACAGTGAAAATTGCGCTGAAAGGCTGTGTTTTAAAATGGTGCCATGCTGCGATAGGCCACATAAACCGTTTTTTTATCGCGCACCAGATCACTACTAAACTGGCGTTTGCGTTCACTCAGCATCACTTCAATTTTTGCCTTAAAGTAATTGGACTGTACCCCCAGTAAAGCACCGACCTGAGCTTTCAGGGCGGCATCCACCTGTTTAAAGGCATCCAGCTCCCACAGTTCCTGCGTATTGGCAAAATGCTCCAGATTGGCCTGACGCTGTTCCAGCACCTGCTGAATCTGGTTCACATCCAGCTTGTCATCAATACTGGCCAGCACCAAAGCCGGCGCTGTGTTAATGTTGATGCTGGTACTGCGGTTCGGCAAAGCACTAACATAAGGCAGCAACAGCTGATATTGACCTTCTTCAAAGCCGCGTACCTGTTTCAGTTCTTCGACACTATAAAACAGGGAATTTGAAGGTAAATAACCATTAGGTAGGCCCTGATAATAGCTACTCTCGGCACCCATCGGCCCGATGGGTAAATCATCGGCATCTTGCCAGTCAATTACCGCTTCACTGATTTGGGCAGGCAAGCCAACACGCACCAGCAGCCGTTCAAAATACAGTTTGGCATTTTCATTAACATTGCCATTGTCATTCAGCAAGGCATTTAAATTGAACTTCCCCGATTCATCACTCAACACACCCGCCACAAAACCATCTTCGACAGGAAAGGCTGGCATTGGCTGGGCCCAGTTTTCTTGCAGATGATCGACCTCGGCAGCATTTTCAGCATCATCTTTGAGCAATTCAGCGAAGAAGGCTTCGGCACTTTTGGCATAGAGCAAGGATTGGTTCTGTCGCATTAAATAAGCAGTACTTTCTGCGGTATAGGCCTGACGTTTGGCAATGGTCGCCGCCAAAATGGTGGCCAATACCACCATCATTAAAATGGTGATTAGCGCAATACCCTGTTGCTGCTTCATGTTCTGTCCCATTGCCCCATTCACTGCCTATCTTTAGTGCCTGTTTTATGATGTGGTTTTATTGTCTGATTTCAGGAAGTCAGTATTTAACAGGCTAAAAATCCATTCATATTGTACATCTTGTACGGTTAAATTTATTTTAATGCCTTTTGGCAGTTTGCGTTTTTGTTGATTATCATTTAAGTCAATACTGCTGTCTGGCCAGTTACTCAGTTCCTGCGGATTCAGCACACTAACCTGAAACTGGCTAACATTGTCCAATAATACGCTGGAAACCGGCTGATCCTGCCCAGATTGATGCAAATTGGCATATTTCAGACGATACAGTTTTTGTTCGTCGGCCCGGTACTGATACTCAATCCGTTCAGTGGGCGCAATGCCCTGCTGCAAAGGATCGGTCACACCGGTCTTGCTAAAATTAAAACGGCCGTTTTGTAATACCAAAGCTGGCTGAATATCATTATTGATGTTGGCGGTCAGCGGCACAATCTGAATGCTATCACGTAAAATTTGTTGATAGGCACCCTGCAGTCCTTCTAACTGCTGTTCATGCCACTGGTTACGGTCTTTGACCTTGACCAGATAATCAAATACTTTCCAGCCCAAGGCAGACAGCACCGCAAAGATGGCAATGGCCACCAGCAGCTCGACCAGGGTAAATCCGCGTTTAGCCTTAATCATTGCGCCACCCGATGATTAAAAAACACCAAATGGGTGATGCCGGCTTCAACCTGACCGGTATCGGGGTTAAATAAGCTGACCTGCACTTCTACCCGCTGCACATTCGGGCTAATGGTGGGCTGTGCGCTTTTATCAATTTGCCAGCTTTCACCTTGCAGGGTGACCTGTTTTGATTGCGTACCCGTGAGCCAGTCCTGCTGGATTTCCATTAATGCCTGTTCGTTTAAGGCCATAAACTGCGCTTTGGTTCTTAAAATGGCATGAGAGGTCGACTGGGTATATTGCATGGCCACTTGAGTCAGCGCCATAGCAGCTGTAGCAAAAATCGCCAGTGCCACCATTACTTCCAGCAAGGTAAAACCGGCAATACGTTTGAAGCGAGGATGACACGGATGTGTTCGTAATCGGTACGCGGATGTTGAACAGCTAGAGAAAAGCCGGTCTAGTTTTTGCAGATCAGGCGATAAGAAGGCTGAAAATAATCTATTCTTCATTCACGATCTTACCCAGATGATCAATTTCGATTTCAGCCCCAACCGGACGCTGCTCGAAATAAAACTGAATCCGCACTGGTTTAACTTCGCCATTACCGAGCCAGATCAGTTTCGGGGCATCGCCTTGCAGCAAGGCGGCATTCTGCGCATTCTCAAATCCGTGTTGTAAGGGCTGAATCTGAAAGCTCACCCCATCGGGCAAACTTTGCATCTCAAATTCGGCATATTTTTGCCAGCGGGTCGCGGTTTGACTGAGCATGACGCTTGAACTGTCGGTAGCGGTGGTTGCTGGCAAATATTCCAGAACTTCATAACGAAATGGTGACACATCGGTGGCATTTTGAACATTTAGAGCCAGCACACGCGACTGATCGTCTGCTTCGCGTTGCAGCTTCTTCACATCCATCAAAAACACTTCACGTGCCTGCATGGCGCTGCGCTGGTCCACCCCGCCAATATTCATCAGCACCAGTGAGGCGGCAATGGCCATGACCACAATCACCACCATCAATTCAATGAGTGTAAAACCACGAACAGATGAGAAGTGATGCGATCTAGTCATGAGGTTTAAGCGATCTGTTCGAGATGTTGAACTTGTTTCGGCAAGGCCAGTGCCTGGTCAATATAGGCCACGCGCAAGGTGTCACGTGAACCCAGGTAACGCTGATAGAAACTGGAGTTTAGAATGGCCGCCGCGCCGTGCGTCAAGGACCAGATCGAAGCCAGATAGTCACGCACCGACATTTTGCTCTGAATTGATTCCAGATAATGCTCAGTCATGCGAATAATCAGACGCAGGCGCTGTTTACGCACCTGATACAGCTCGTTAAACAGATGGTTGATGCCCATACCGGTAGTCGACAGGCGCTCTTCAATCTGATGAAACAGTACCGTGCGCTCAGGATGATGCAAGTGATGCAGCATAAAGAAGGCCAAATGTTCAGGAAACTTTTTCTCAGCATCCTTGATCATTTCGAGCAGCATGTTCTCATTACGAATAATCAGCAACATGTACAGCTCGTCTTTACTCTGGAAATGTTTATAAAGCGTGCCTTTGGCCAGGTCCAATTCTGCGGCCAAGGCATCAAGCGTCATCCCTGCTTCACCATTTTCTAATAGCAATTGCTCTGCCACTTGAAAAATTAAGGTTTCTCTTGCTCGAAATTGAGCCTGACGATCCATCTTCACCCTATAAACTCTCTCTTATGCACTTATCGGTCAGTTTTAAAAATTTCTAGATTTTTACTTTTGGTTCAAGAGGTTTTCAAAATTCTGCATGGTTATGAAAGCCATCTCTTCCAGTGACTTATCATATACATCACTCAGGGCTTTGGCTACATATGGGACATATTTTGGTTCATTTGATTTACCACGATATGGCATTGGTGCCAGATACGGTGAATCAGTTTCAATCAGAACGCGATCTAGTGGCACCTGCTTGGCCACATCCCGTAAATCTTGGGCATTTTTAAAAGACACAATACCCGAGAAAGAGACATAGTAACCGCAGTCCAGTACCGCTTTGGCGGTTTCCCAATCTTCGGTAAAACAGTGCAAAATCCCATGGGTTGATTTTTCCGCGCGGATAATATCAACCGTATCATGCTTGGCTGAACGGGTATGCACCACCACCGGTTTTTTTACAATTTGCGAGGCATGGATATGTCTGGCAAAACAGTCTTTCTGCTCGGCAATAAAATCGGTACTGTGATAATAATCCAGCCCGGTTTCCCCCAGCGCCCAGACTTTTTCCGGTTGTGCCAGCTCGACCAGATAGTCAGTGGTGGCACGCGCCATAGTGGCCGCATCTTCACAAGGATGCACACCCACGGTATAACCGACATCTGCATGGCGTGCGGCAATTTTTGCCAGTTCGATATGGTCGTCCAGATCGACCGAAATACTCATAAATTTAGATACGCCGGCTTCTCGCGCCTGCGCCAATGCCAGATCCAGATTTCCATCATACGGAGTTAAATCGAGCATGGTTAAATGACAATGCGTATCTACAAACACAGGCGTTTCCTACAACAGCTTAGAATAGACTACATAGTGTAACTGTTTCGATTTGAAGACTTAAGTCCTGCCAGTAGTCTTTCTGCTTCTGCTTTGTAATACAGACCCTTTTCACCACTAAGCTGAATACCAAAGCCCTGTAATTTCACCCCATTCTGTTTTTGTGAAATCCAGATTACTTTACCGGTCAGTGGAATTTTTTGTGATTGTTCCGGCAAAGTGGCCAGTACAAAGATTTCTTCGCCCATCTGCACCGGTTGCTTGGAAGGAATAAACAGTCCGCCATCGACCACATAGGGCATATAACTTAAATAGAGCGTTTCTAAATCTGGAATATTGGCCTGGATAATTCCGCCCATACGTGGCTGCATACTGTTTCCCCTTAAAGATTCATCAATTTTATACACAGCTGATCAAGAATCAGATTGCTTTGAACATTCTGCTCTGTCATCTGTTTTGATTGTTGTATATCACTATAAATATCAAATAATGCTTCCAGCGAATACTGCTCGGCCAGCGCACTTAGTGTCAGGTCGATGTTTTTCACCGGTTGATTTAGCTTGACACAAATCAAATCTGACAACAAGTATTCAAACATCTGACCAAATTCACTAAAACTCAGCTCTTTATTCCACTTGGTCGCAATTGCCATCGGCATATTTTTTTGACTGACCAATTTTTGCCAGTCTTGCACAAAGTCAGCGCGCTTAAAGAACCAGTCCTGCTCGGCCACCTGAATGGCTTGCAGCGGCATCTGATTGGACAGGTTCATCAGCAGCTGTTTTTGCTGCTCGCTGCTTTCCGGCAAGTGCTGGCTTAAAAAATCATGGGCCAGTTCCGGAGCAATCCGGTCAAGGGCAAAATGCTGTAAACGACTGCGAATAGTCGCGGGCAGCTTTAGGTAATGATCGGCCAGCAGGATAATCACCACCCGCTCGCCCGGCTCTTCCAGTGTTTTTAGCAAGGCATTGGCAGAAGCAATATTCAAGGCTTCTGCCGGCTCAATCACAATGACCCGCCAGCCATCTACGGTTTGTTGCACAAATGGTAATAAATCACGGATCTTCTCGATCTTAATTTTCGCGTTTTGTTTTTTATTCTCTTCATCGATCGTGACATAAACATAATTCGGATGCGTATCTGATTTTAACCATTGACAACTGCCGCACTCGCCACAGGGCAGATTGCGCTCATGACGATGCTGGCACAAAATCCAGGCCAGAAACTGCTGCGCAAAAGCTTCTTTGCCACAGCCTTTTTTACCATAAAACAGCAGTCCATGGCCCAACTGGGGAAATCTGCCCGTTAGTGTATCCCAAACTGTTTGCTGCCAGGGATAAATCTGCGCAGTCACTTCATTCTGCATGGCCAGCTCTACGATTCAAAATGTGCAAGATCAAGCGCATTCAGACGATCCAGATCTTCCTGGGTATCGACACCCGGTGGTAAATTGGCTTCAGCCACGGCAATCGCAATCCGATGACCATTTTCCAGCACACGCAGTTGCTCCAGACTTTCCAGACGCTCCAGCAGCCCCATGTCCCAGGTCACATATTCCTGTAGCAGTTTTACCCGATAGGCATACAGGCCCAAATGACGATAAGCCTGATCATGCAATTGCGGCACGGCATCTTTCGCCCCGTCACGATCATAAGGAATGGTCGCACGGCTAAAATACAAAGCCTGATTGTGCTTGGACATCACCACTTTGACAATGCTATCACGCTGAAACTCATCCAGCGCATGAATCGGTTCACACAGTGTCGACATCGAACAGCCGGGCTGATCAACCAAGAGCTGCGCCACCTGTTTCACCAGCTGCGCGGGCAACAAAGGTTCATCACCTTGCACATTGACAATAATGTCATCACTGGCCCAGCCTTTAATCCGCGCTACTTCACTTAAACGGTCAGTCCCGGAAGGATGATCTGCTGAAGTCAAGACCACATCCACCCCTTCAGCGCGGCAGACATCGGCAATACGTACATCATCTGTCGCCACACATAAGTCATCAAAACCTTCGACTTTTTTGGCCTGATCCACCACCCGTAAAATCATGGGACGGCCATGAATTTCAAGTAAGGGCTTACCCGGTAAGCGTGAACTGGCAAAACGTGCAGGAATAACGATGTGTTTCATAACTGTCCTTCATTCAGGGTCAAACCCAGTTGCGCTAACTGTTGATGCAAAACCTGATAACAAGCAGGTGACAATACCGCTTCAACCGGCACCACCCAGATTTCCCGGTTAAAATCAGGATACTGTTTCAGCAAGGGCAAAATTTTCACCGCATCTTTTTCGGTGGTAATAATCGGTTGATGATCTTCAAACTGCAAGTCATCAATTTCATAATCATGATGATCTGGAAATTCGTGGCACTGGAATTGCTGGATGCCCATCGACTCTAAGGTGCGATAAAAACGCTGCGGAAAACCAATCCCAACCACGGCATAAAAAGCATCTTGCGGATTAAACACCTTACCCTCTATGGCATTAAGTAAATAAGGCTCAGCCACCTCCAGATGCATATTCAGCGCTGAACCTGGCTGTGCCGCATGTTCAATCACGGTTGCTGTATTCAGGCGGCTTTTCGGCTCCCGCAAATAACCTTCAGGCAGAATTTTCTCATTGCCCAGACCGCGGTTATTGTCCAGTACAATCCATTCCAACTGGCGATTGAGCGCCAAGTGTTGCAAACCATCATCACTGATAATCAGGTCCAGTTCATGTCTGGACAGCAGCAATTCAATACTCTGCTGACGATTGGCACCGACCGCCATTGGCGCACCGGTAGATTGTACAATCAGACAGGGTTCATCGCCGACCATGTCCGGCGTCGATTCAAAATCAACATAGGCCGGGAATGGGCCTTTGCCGCCATAGCCGCGGCTAATTACGCCAACACGCACATTCAGGCTATGCAGATAATTAACCAGATGAATCAGCAGCGGCGTTTTGCCGCTACCGCCTACGGTAATGTTGCCAATCACCATCACCGGCACTGGTGCGGTATAGGCTGCTTTCATCCCCGAAGCATACAGCTTCTGATTCAGCACACTGCCACCACGATATAACAGCGCCAACGGCCGTAGCACAACCAACCATTTGGCTTGCTTGTTCCAAGCGTCCTGAATGAATTGTGCAAATGACATGGCTGATTATTCCTCGAAATTGCGCTGATGCAACTGATAATAAGCACCCTGCTGGTTTAACAGTTCCTGATGGGTACCCTGTTCAATAATACGCCCTTGATCCATCACAACAATACGGTCGGCATTTTCGATGGTAGATAAACGGTGTGCAATGACAATGGTGGTACGATTCTGCATCGCTGCATCAAAGGCACGTTGAATAAAGTATTCAGATTCATTGTCTAATGCACTGGTCGCTTCATCCAGAATCAGGATCGGTGCATTTTTCAAAATAGCACGGGCAATCGCGATACGCTGACGCTGACCACCGGACAGGTTTAAACCCTGCGCACCGAGTGGTGTGTCATAGCCTTGTGGTAAGGCCATAATAAAATCATGCGCATACGCCGCTTTAGCCGCCGCGATAATCTCTTCATCCGAGGCACCTTCCAGCTGACCATACGCAATATTTTCACGCACGGTACGATTAAACAGCACCACCTGCTGATTGACCATGGCAATTTGGGTACGCAGGCTATTCAGTTCAATCTGATGAATATCCAGCCCATCCAGTTTGATCCCGCCTGAAGATAATTCCTGAAAACGCACCAGCAAATTGACCAGTGAGCTTTTGCCCGCCCCTGAACGTCCGACCAGTGCCACGGTTTCACCGGCTTTAACATTCAGGCTAAAGTCATGAATGGCATGATGGCCATCGGCATAGACCAGATTGGCCTGATCAAATTCAATATTGCCTTTTAAGGCTGGAGTTAAGGTACCAGTATTTTTTTCTTCCGGCATATCCAGCAGTTCAAATACAGAATGCGCCGCCGCCATACCGCGTTGCAGTTTTTCGTTGATATCGGTTAGCGCTTTAATTGGTTTGCTCAGCATCCCGGCAGCAGTAATATAAGCCACAAATTCACCAGCTGAGGTATCGCGTAAAATTTCCGGGCGCAGTGCAATCCAGATCACAATGGAAAGTGCAATCGACATGATCAGCTGTACCACCGGACTGTTGAGCTGCTGCACAGCTACCATTTTCAGGCCGCGGCGCAAGTTTTCCAGTGAGTTCTGTTTAAAGCGTTCCTGCTCGTATTGATGACCGGCAAAACCTTTCACCACCAGATTGCCGTTTACAGTTTCCTGCACCACGTGGTTCACATCACCCATGGTATCCTGCACCTGAATTGACAGCTTACGCATACGCTTGGCGGCTTTCCGGATTAACAGGCCAATCAGCGGGGCAAAAATCAGGATACAGATGGTCAAACGCCAGTTGCTATAAAACAGGTAACCAAGCAAGGCGATGGTAATTAAACCCTGTTGCAGCAAGGTACGTAAAGATTCGGTGGAGGCTGCTGTCAGCTGCTCCACGTTATACATGATTTTGGCAGTAATGTGGCCACTGGTATTTTCCAGATAATACTGCGACGGTAAGCGCAGCAATTTGGCAAATACTTCCTGGCGCACATTAAACACCAGATTACGTGAAATGACCGCGGTATAGTAGCCGCCCAGAAACAGGCCGACACCACGGAAAAACATCAGCAACACCACCAGAAAAGGAAACAGGTGGGTGAAGGTGTAGTCTTTTTCCTGAATTGCCGTAATAATTTTTTCCAGCAACTTGGCCACTGAAACTTCAGTCGCCGCATTGATGGCAAAACCCACCACAACCAGAATCGCGATTCCCCAGAAAGGTTTTAAATAACCGAGTAGACGCAAGTAGACTTTATAATCCGGATTCACTAATAGCCTCGAGTTGGTACTTTCGTACTGATGTTAATGTTGACGAAACCCAGTTGTCCCGCAACATCCATGACACGAATCACATCCTGATGAGAAGCTTTCGCGTCTGCCGCAATGATAAACATTAAATCACGTCGATCATTGGAAATTTGTTTAATTGCTGTATTTAAATCAGCAACTTCCTTGCTGGAAAGCGCCTGCCCGTTGACCGAATAATGCCCGGAAGCATCGACCACCACCTCGACTTTCTGGTCATAGGCTTTCGGTGGCACCCCTTGCGCTTCCGGCAAGGTCAGGTTCATCCGGCTAAACTGGTTAAAACTGGTGGACAGTAACAGGAACACCAGAATAAACAGCAAACAGTCAATCATTGGCGTCAGGTTAATATGAATATCTTCCACTTGCGAGCGTTTGAATTTCATAGGTCACCTTAGCCTGCTTTTTTAATGTCTTCATCAACAATCTGGGTTTGATGAAACAGCGCAGCATGAAACAATGTCGCCTGCTGTTCCAGCTCGGCCACATATTCCTGTACCAGACGCTGGAAATAACGGTAAGCAAATAAGGCCGGCACCGCAATCAGCATACCCGCTGCGGTGGTAATCAGCGCCTTGGAAATCCCCGGAATCATTAAAGTCGGGTTGCTTGAACTGATATCAATCATCAGGAAAGATTCAATAATCCCCAGAACGGTCCCCAATAAGCCCAGCAGCGGCGCCACAGCACTTAAAGTCCCGAGGAAATTAATATTTTTTTCCAGATAGCCAATTTCCTGAGAGGCTGTCGCTTCCATCTGCGCACGCGCAAACTGTTCAGACTGGTGTTTATTTTGCGCACCAGCCATAAAGATTCGGCCCAAAGTACTGTGCTGTAAATTTTCCGATTGCTGCAACTGCTGTAACACGCCTTGCACCGGCTGTCCGGTTTGTAATTGCAAGGCTTTCGGCACCACACCGGCACGCTTAAGACGTAAAAAACGTTCAATACTGATGGCCAGCGTAAACACAGAGCACAACAGTAACGGCAGCATCAGCCAGCCGCCTGCTTTTACCAATTCCCACATTCGATTTTCCCCAATAAATCTACAATAAAAATTAATCAGCCAAGCAGATATTTAAAATACCATCTAGTTCTTCTAAGGAGTGATAGCTGATCACCAGCTTCCCCTTACCCTGCTTGTTATGATCAATTTTGACATTGGCACTGAAACGCTCTGACAGACGTTGTGTCAGTTGCTGAATATCCGGTGCCGGTTCTGCTTTTGCTTTTTCTGTTTTTGGTGCGCTCCAGTCACGCACCAGCTGTTCGGTCTGACGGACCGACAAACTCTTTTCAATCACCAGTTCAGCCACTTTCAGCTGATCTTTGGCTTTTAAGGTCAAAATGGCGCGCGCATGGCCCATATCCAGCAGCCCTTGCTGCATCAGGTCTTTAACTTCTTCAGTTAAAGTCAACAAACGCAACAGGTTACTGACCGTAGTTCGTGCCTTACCGACGGTGTCGGCAATTTCCTGATGGCTCAGACCAAACTCGTCATGGAAGCGCTGCAAGGCCATGGCCTGATCAATCGGATTCAGATCCTGACGCTGAATATTTTCAATTAAAGCCAGTGCAATCGCCACCTGATCGGTCAGGTCACGGACAATTGCCGGAACTTCGGTGAGTCCCGCCAGCTGTGCGGCACGCCAGCGACGTTCACCAGCAATAATTTCATACGGATGCTGTTCGTCATCAATCGGACGAATCACAATCGGTTGCATGACCCCGTGTTTTTCAATCGAGGCGGCAAGTTCCTGTAAGTCCTGTTCATGGATAAAACGGCGTGGCTGATATTCACCCCGTTTTAATAAATGCACATCAATCTGTTTTAGCTGACCATGATCCAAAGACTGGGCTTCAAGTTGTAATTTTTCTTTCTGGATCGACCCAAGTAAGGCATCCAAACCACGACCTTTGGCGAGTCCGCGTTTTTTTATGGTCATGCTTTACTTCCTTTTTTCACTTTGCTTTTCTTTAACATTTCAGCTGCCAGATTCAGGTAAGCAACTGCACCCTTTGAACTTTTCTCAAAATAAATTACAGGCAAACCATGCGCCGGTGCTTCGGCCAGACGCACATTACGTGGAATCACGGTGTCATACAGCTTTTTGCCAAAATACTGTTGCAGCTCTTCAGACACATCACGGGTTAATGCATTACGCGCATCGTACATGGTTCGCAGCACACCAATAATTTCCAGCTCTGGATTTAAAGCCTGCTGAATCCGGTCGATGGTCTGGGTTAAATCGGCCAGACCTTCCAGCGCATAGTATTCACATTGCATTGGAATCATCACGCCCTGTACCGCAGCCAGCGCATTCACGGTAATTAAGCTTAAGCTTGGCGCACAATCGACAATAATGTAGTCAAAACTTTTTTCAATTTCGCCCAGTGCATCACGCAGAATAAACTCGCGCCCTTCCTGCTCGGCAATAGCCAGTTCCACACCGGACAAATCACGGTTTGCACCTAAAACCTTATAACCCACTTCCGATTTGGTAATGGCCGTTTCAATTGGCACTTCGCCCAGCAACACATCGGTAATGGAATATAGAAGGTCGTTTTTTTGGATACCAGAACCCATCGTGGCATTTCCCTGTGAATCCATATCCACAAGTAAAACGCGCTTTTTCAAAACAGCTAACGATGCTGCCAAATTTACTGCGGTTGTAGTTTTACCGACACCACCTTTCTGGTTCGCAATCGCAATAATTTGTGCCATGGTAACCCCAATCCTTAGAATGAATTAAATATGTTTTAATAAAAGTAGATGACGCTGTTCGTCCAGACGTGGAACTTTTAGCTCGATAATTTCACAGCTGAACTCATCTTTCAATGCTTCAACCTCATCGGCCGGAATCAGACCTTTCATGGAAGCAATAATACTCTGTCCATGCATAAACGGTTTTGATGCCGCCACAAAATCGGTTAGTGAAGCAAAGGCACGACTGGTGATGACATCAAACTGGCCTAATTCGCGGATACTGTCTTCATTTTCGACTCGGGTTTGGACCGCCACCACGTTTTGCAGTTTCAGATCGGCAATAAACTGCTTCAAGAAACGGATTTTTTTGCCATTCGAGTCCAGCAACACGCACTGACGTTCCGGCTGACATAAGGCAATGATCATGCCCGGCATACCGCCACCGGTACCAATGTCCAGCAAACGGCCGGCAGGTAAATCTTTGAGAATACTCAGGCTGTCGAGCAAATGCTTGACCAGCATTTCTTTCGGATCACGAATTGCGGTCAAGTTATACGCTTTGTTCCATAGCACCAAAGCATCTTGATATTGGAGTAATAAATTTAAAGTCTCATCGCTGAGCTCTAAACCCAAGGCCTGACTACCCTGCTTGAGTTCCTGAAAAAACGTATGCATAAACAATGAACGTCTCGAAAAAGTTAGCTGAAAGTATACCGATTTATCTGCCAAGTCACAGCAGCGAGTGCTTAGTGAATATGCACTTAAGCGTACACACCTTGCTGAATTTGTTGATCCAGTGCATTTAATCGCTCAGGAGTGCCAACATCTACCCAGACACCCTGCAATTTGCTGGCGGCAATTTTTTCATCCTGCATGGCCTGTTTCAATAACGGTGCCAGTGGACGCTTGCCACCTTCCAGGCCCTGAAACATCTGCGGATCAATCACGGCAATACCGCTATAGGTCAGATTTTCACCGGATTTTTCCTGATCAAAGGTATAAGCTTTTTGTTCCGATAAGGTGAAATCGCCTTGCGGATGCTGCGCCGGATTCTCTACCAGCACCAGATGCGCCAGCTGATCTTGTAACTGTACCGACAATAATGGCGCAAAATCCATGCTGGTCCAGACATCGCCATTGACCAGAATAAAGGGCTCATTGCCGAGTAATGGCAGCGCGTTAATAATCCCACCTGCGGTTTCCAGACCTTCGCCTTCATGCGACCAGAGAATATTAACGCCAAACTGGCTGCCATCCCCCAAAGCCTGAGCCAGTTTTTCACCCAGCCAGGCGGTATTGATCACAATTTCGGTTACGCCAATGCGCTGCAGTTTTTCGATATGCCAAACAATCAGCGGCTTACCGCCCACTTCCAGCAAGGGTTTAGGCGTATGTAAGGTTAAAGGACGCATCCGGTTACCTAAACCGGCAGCAAGAATCATGGCTTTCATCAGGCAGCTACCTCATAACGGCCATATTTGGCTGTAAATTTTGGCATTACTGTATTGTGAATGAATTGCATAAATGGTTGTAATTCAGGATACGGCTTGCTTTCTTCAAGCAAATACCACATTACTCTAGGTAGGTCTTTGAGATAACCCGACTTACCATCACGTTCAAACAGACGCACAAAAATACCTAAAATTTTGATATGGCGCTGAATTGCCATCATATCGGCATCTTTTTTAAATTGTTCAAAACCACGATCTTGCTTAGATGCTGCTGGCAACAAGTCATAGAACATTTTAAACCAGCGATACACATGCTCAGCATTCCACTGCACATAAGCATCACGTGTAATTGAAATCAGGTCATAGGTGTCTGCACCAATCACTGCATCCTGAAAATCAATTACACCTAGCTCGGTATCATCATTAATTTTCATTAAGTTCCGACTATGAAAATCACGATGTACTATCACTTGTGGCTGCACCAAAGCAGCATTGGCCAAAATCGCAAATGTACGTTTAATTAATGCACTTTCTTCAGCCGTTGGCTGAATCTGCAAGGCGGGCAATAACCAGTCGGTGAGTAGCTCCATTTCACTGATCAGCTTGTCATACGAATATTCAGGGAAATGTGCCGCACCATCAATCGCTTGCAATTGAATCAGTTGCTTAAAGCACTGTGCATAATAGTCATCTACTGTGTGTTCATTTAATAAAGTCGACAACAGCACATCACCAAAATCTTCCAACAGCAAAAAGCCTTGTGTCAGGTCTTTGGCCACAATTTTGGGTACACGCACAGCATTGGCAGCAAAAAATTCATCAATCGTGACAAAAGGACCACAATCTTCTTTTTCTGGTGGTGCATCCATAAGCATAAATGTTTTATTATTCAATTTGATTCGTGCGTAACGACGGAAACTTGCATCGCCTGCTAAAAAATGAGTTTCAAATTGATCTGAACCGAGTACAGATGTTATCCATGTTTGTATCAATTGTTCACGTTGTGTATTCATTTGCAATAAATTCTAATACAGGCTGAGTTTTTAAAGTGTTAAGTGTAGCTACTTCTGCGCTTTTTCTCTATGATGCGACAATAATTAATTGCGATTAAGCACTCTTGGTTGATGAGATAAATGAAGCATCAGTTTAAATTTAATCCTTTAGCGACTGCGGTCTTAACTCTGTTATGTGGTCACTCTGTTTCCAGTTATGCACAGACAGCAGATCAGGCTTCATCGGTCAGTCATATTGACAACCAACGGCTTAAACAAAGTATTCAAGAGACTTACCCAGGTCAGCAATTCTTTGAGCAATATTATGTTGATAAAGCAACGCCCGAAGCGCAACAACAATTTGGTAACACAGCCAGCTCGGCTTATTGTAAAGGTGCTTGGCTGACACCTATCAGTTCAAATACAGTTGCTGTAGACGCTGCAGAAGCAACCTCTACCGTTACTGCCGATTATGGTCACTATGACCCAAATGGCGATTCTGTCTTAGAAGGCAATGTCCTGATTGACCAGCAAGGCCGCCAGATTCGTGCCGATAAAATTACCATTGACCAGACCCAGACCTATGCCAGTGCCGAAGGCCGGGTACAAATGGCGCAAGCCGGTTTACTGGCGCAAAGCGACCAGATCAATTACAACCTGAAAACCCAGCAAGGCGATTTACACAACAGCTTCTATATTGCAGAAGAACAGCACGCACATGGCATGGCGGAAAAGATTGCCCGCACTTCAACCAATACCTTGGTATTGAACAATGCCACCTATAGCACCTGCCCGCCTGAACAGGCACCGACTTGGAAAATTCAGGCCGATGAAATCAAGCTAAATCAGGAAACCGGTCGCGGTGAAACCCGTGGCACCAAACTGTATGTAAAAGATGTGCCGGTACTGGCAGTGCCATATTTTAACTTCCCGATTGATGACCGTCGTACTACCGGTATTTTGACCCCGAGTTTTGGCTTTACCAATGATGGTGGAGTTGAACTGGCGGTACCGGTCTACCTGAACCTGGCTCCAAACTATGATGCCACCGTGACACCACGCTATATTGGTGACCGTGGCCCGATGCTGGAAGGTGAA
Source organism: Acinetobacter sp. Q85-2 (assembly GCF_013420555.1). Lineage (NCBI taxonomy): Bacteria > Pseudomonadati > Pseudomonadota > Gammaproteobacteria > Moraxellales > Moraxellaceae > Acinetobacter > Acinetobacter sp. Q85-2. The sequence continues at coordinate 62,217 of NZ_VOXW01000003.1, read as the reverse complement.
TTCCGCTATCTGACCGAGAATTTTGGTCAGGGTCAGATCTGGGGCGGCTACCTGGCCTCTGACAATAAATACAATGATGAAGATCGTAAGGATTTTCACTTTCTGCATAACTGGCAGATTAACGAGCAGTTCAATACCAATCTGGAATATAACTACGCTTCAGATAAAGACTATTTTGCTGACTTAAACAACAACCCGAACTCCAGAACCGACCTGAACTTACGCCGCGCCTGGGAACTAAATTATCGCAATGGCATTCCGGGTTTAAGAGCGCAGCTAAAAGTTGAAGATTTCCACACGCTGGACCCGACTATTCCAGATGAAGACCGTCCGTATGCGCGTTTACCTCAGTTCTTATTAAATTATAAAACTGGTAATCCACAAGGCTTCCAGCTTGAATTCAATCACGATACTGCTTATTTCAAAAAAGATATCAACCATCTTGAAGGTCATACCAATGATCTAAATACGTATGAGCCAAGCGGTACCCGTATCTATAACGATTTTAAAGTACGTTATAATTACCGCAACCCGTGGTCTTTTGTAATTCCAGAAGTGTCACTTCGCAACGTCAATACTTTCTTTGATAAAGACACCATCGCGTTTTATGACAATAACAGCGGTACTCTGACCAATAGCTCAAGTGAAAATAAATCGGTAACAGTACCGCAGTTTACCCTGGACGCCGGCCTGACCTTTGAAAAAGAAGGCCGCTTCCTGCAAACCATTACCCCGCGTGCCTTCTATGCCTATGCACCGTATCAGAATCAGGATGGCCATCCAAATTTTGATTCAGCCACTGCTTCCATTAATTATGACCAGCTGTTTAGCCCATACCGTTTCTACGGCCATGACCGCCTGGAAGACAACAACTTCCTGTCACTCGGTTTAAGCTATAGCCTATTTGATGAAGTAGGCCTGGAACGGATTCGTGCCAGCCTGGGTCAAAGCTTCTTCTTTGAAGATCGTCGTGTCATTTTGGAAAACCCATCTGATGACTTTGATACTCAAAGTCGTACTGGTCCAATCATCAGTCTGGTCAGCCAGTTAACCGAAAACCTGAATATTGGTGCCAATGCAGCCTGGATGTCAAACGGTGACAATGCCCAGCGCGATCTGCACCTGTTCTATACCGGTGAACAAGGCAATTTATACAATGTCGGCTATATTAACCGTCGTCACATTCCAAACCGTCAGGATCATTATGATCAGGTGGTGGCCTCGTTCATTCAACCGGTCTACAACAACTGGCGTATTCTGGGTCATGCCCAATACGATTTGGACAATAGCGTCGCCCGTGAATATTTACTCGGTGTGAACTATGAATCCTGCTGTTGGGGCATCTCGGTCTACGGCCGCTCTTATTATAATGATCTGGATGATGTCTCCGATCACAACGTCAAGCCGAAACGCGCCATCATGGCCGAATTAAACCTGAAAGGCCTCGGCAGTTTCAACAATAAACTTGCATCTTTACTTGAAAACCGTATTTTAGGGTTTAATAGAACTAATCAAACTTGGACACAACGTTAATGAAGACACCACAGTTAAAACAATTTTTTAAAGCCACAGCCTTAGCTTTATGTATTTCTTCAGCTGCACCTGCTTTTGCACAAACTGTAGATCAGGTCGTGGCCGTGGTGGATAACAGTGTCATCCTACAAAGTGATTTAGCGCAAACCGCTGCCGAAATGCAGCAACAATTACAGGCACAAAACAAAACCGTGCCACCGGCCCAATATTTACAACAACAAGCCTTAGAACAACTGATCGTGCGTCAGGCACAGCTGGAACAGGTCAAACGTTACAACATCAAACCTGATGAAAAAGCATTAAATGAAGCGGTGATGCGTGTGGCCCAGCAAAATGGCAGCAAAAGTCTGGAAGATTTCCAGCAGAAAGTCGACCGTATTGCACCGGGAACCTACGCCTCTTTACGCAACCGTATTGCTGAAGATTTGGCAATTAACCGTCTGCGTCAGCAAGTCGTGATGTCGCGAATTAAAATTAGCGATCAGGATGTCGATAACTTCCTGAAAACCCCGCAAGGTCAGGCCACTTTAGGCAGTCAGGCGCATGTGTTGCATGTGCGCGTATCCGGTGAAAATGCACAGGCCACCGCGGAACAGGTTAAAACTGCACTGAATAACAGCAATGACCTCAATGCCATTAACAAGCAGTTCAGCACAGCTGCCACCAAAGTTGAATCGGCTGATATGGGTTTCCGCAGCCTTTCTGAAATTCCGGCTGAACTGGCTGCACGTGTAAGTGCACTTGACGTCGGTCAGACCACTGAGCTGATTGCAGTCAATGATGGTATTCATGTGCTGAAACTGGTCGATCGTAAAGCCGGTGAACAGCGCGCGCTGGTCCCACAATATCAAACCCGTCATATTCTGATTCAGCCAACAGAAGTGGTGAGCCCAGAAAATGCCAAGCACATGATTGACAGTTTGTATAACCGCCTCAAAGCCGGTGAAGATTTTGCAGTGTTGGCCGGTACTTTCTCAACCGATACCGGTTCTGCCCGTGATGGCGGTAGCCTGGGCTGGGTTAGCCCTGGAGTGATGGTGCCTGAATTTGAACAGCAAATGAAAAGCACCCCGGTAGGTGAAATCAGCCAGCCATTTCAAACCCAGTTTGGCTGGCATATTCTACAGGTGACAGATACCCGCCAGCAGGACATGACCCGCGAATACCAGGAACGTATGGCACGCCAGATTCTAGGTGAACGTCAGTTTGATACCGAACTGGACAGCTGGTTACGTGAAATTCGCAGCAATGCCTTTGTCGATATTAAAGATCCAAACCTGGACCGTAAAAATAACTAGGTCTTAAAAAATGAAAAACCAGTGCCTGCACTGGTTTTTTTAATTCTGGCTTTTCACCTCGCCATCAATAGCAATAAAAAAACCGCTGAATTCAGCGGTTTTTTATAAGAGGACTTAAGCCATTAATATTGATTAACGGTTGTTGTCATCTTCTTGAGAATCTTCAAATTTAGAGTCGTTGTCAAAACCAGAAGCTTGACCACCGAAGCCAGCGCCTTGACCACCGAAGCCACCTTGACCGCCGAAGCCGCCGCCTTGACCACCGAAGCCGCCGCCTTGACCACCGAAGCCGCCTTGACCACCGAAGCCACCTTGACCACCGAAGCCGCCGCCTTGACCACCGAAGCCGCCTTGACCACCAAAGCCACCACCTTGTCCGCCGCCGAAGCCACCACCTTGACCACCGAAGCCACCAGCACCTTGAGCACCAGCAGGTGCACCAGCAGGACGTGGATTACGTGCAGGTACAACTGTAGAAATCGCGTGTTTGTAAACCATTTGGCTTACTGTATTTTTTAATAGCACCACATACTGGTCAAAAGATTCGATATGACCCTGTAATTTAATACCGTTTACAAGGAAAATAGAAACTGGAATACGTTCTTTACGGAGAGAATTCAAGAACGGATCTTGTAAAGTTTGACCTTTAGACATGTTATAACTCCAAAAATAATTAAAAATCAGCGCAAAAACTATCTTTATTTTTCAATTAAAATTTATAAAAAAGACAGTTCATAAATTTTGCTTTATCCGTAACAGTTTCGCAAGTCTTCTTGAGCCTGCTTTATCGTAAAATATGTTTGAATTTTATGCGATTCCTGCAACGATCTGAGCCAAGTATATTGACGTTTTGCAAGTTGTCGTGTTGCAAATAGGGCCTTATCCTCCATTTCCTGCTTTTTATTGAGACTTTTATCACTTTTCTTTAGAAATTCTAAAGCTTGTCGGTATCCAACAGAGCGCATAGAGGGTAAATTCTCATCTAAATCGTATTTTTCAATAAGTCCTTCCACTTCATTCAAAAAACCCATTGACCACATTATTTCTAATCGTTTTTCTATACGTTGATGTAATTCTACCCGATCTGGTAGCAAGGCGTGATTATGAAAAGTGTAACGATATGGTACATTTTTGGGCTGTTCTGCTTGTAGTTTGGTAATAGGTTGACCGGTTAACTTGAACACTTCCAAGGCCCGGATAATCCGTTGCTTATCGCTGACTTTAAATTTCTGTCCGGCTAAAGCATCTACCGTGCACAATTCGGCATACACCGCTTCCCAGCCTTCACGTGCAGCCTTATCTTCAATTTCAGCGCGCACCGCATAATCTGCACTTGGCAAATTACTGGACAACCCTTCCAGCAAGGCCTTGAAATACAGCATAGTTCCGCCCACCAGAATCGGGGTTTTGCCACGCGCATGCATATCATCAATTAAAGCACAGGCATCTTCTACAAACTGCGCAGCAGAATACACCTCTAAAGGGGTAATAATATCAATCAGATGATGCGGATAACGCGCCTGCTCGGCTTTGCTTGGTTTGGCGGTGCCAATGTCCATATCCTGATACACCAAAGCGGAATCGACTGAAATCAGCTCAAAATGCCCCAGTTCATAGAGTTCACATGCCAAAGCAGTTTTACCGCTTGCAGTAGGTCCCATTAAATTGATGACCGGCAATTGATTTGACATGTACCACTACTCTCCTCGAGCAAAAAGTTTATCTAATTGAGCCAATGGAAAGGCACGCCAGGTTGGACGGCCATGATTACATTGGCTGGCAAATTCGGTTTGTTCCATCTGGCGCAGCAAGGCGTTCATTTCAGACAGGCTCAGCATACGATGTGCACGCACGGCACCATGACAGGCCATGCCGGCCAGAATCTGGTCACGTTTTTGTAGCAGTGCTTGTGCTTCATCGGCCGGGTCCAGATCATTCAGTAGTTCAGGAATCAGCGCATCAAAATTGGCCTTATGCAAAATCGCCGGCACGCCACGCACAATCATCTGCTCATCACCATATTGATCCAGATCCAGCCCTAAACGCGCCAGCTGCGGTTTCAGCTCTTCAATGCGCATCGCCTGCATCCGGCTAATGCTAATCACTTTAGGAATCAGCAGCTGCTGCGAGGTCCAAAACTCGGGCTTATCCCAAGCCGATTTCATTTGCTGTAATAAAATCCGCTCATGTGCCGCGTGCATATCGACAATAATCAAGCCTTCGGTATTTTGCGCCAGAATGTAAATTCCATGTAACTGGGCGATGGCAATCCCAAGCGGATGTTCATCTACCGGAGCTGGCTGCGTCTCACCTGCGGCCGACTGTGGGCTGGATAATGCAGATTCATCCAGCTCACGTAACGGTGCCAGATAGCTTTTCAGCGCATTGTTCAGCTGCTGTGAACCGGTATAGGCATTGCTATAACCGGTATTCTGGCCACTGGCCATTTTCTGGCCTTGTGGTAGTGCATAATCCACACTTTGCGGGCGGGCATCGCTAAAATCTGTCAGTAATTCTGGTGCCGCCTGATTAGATACTGGCACGATGGCTTCGGCTGCTTTATGCAGCTGGAACTGTTCCTGATAACGTGGCAGCGCCGCAAACACAGGCTCCGGGGTTTCAGTTTTCATGGCCGTGGCCAAGTCGGCACTGGCGGTTTGGAACTGTGCTAGGGTTTCTTTGCCATAATGACGCACAAACTCATGCACTTCACGCTGGTTTAAAAAGCGGATTTCATGCTTGGTTGGATGCACATTGACATCAATATTTTCAGGTTCAACTTCCAGAAACAGCAAATACGCCGCATGCTGATGACCATGCAAAATACCATCATAGGCCATGCGCAGCGCATGTGAGATGGTCTTGTCTTTAACAATCCGGCCATTTACATAGACATATTGTAAATCGGCCTGTGCCCGCGCATCGGAAGGATGGCCCAACCAGCCCGACAGACGCATGCTGATACTATCGGCATCAATCCAGTAAGCATTTTCGGTAAACTGTCGTCCCAGCAATTGCTGTACACGCTGAAAACGCAGCTCGCCGCTGTCAGCAACCGGCAGGTTCAGCTTGATGCTGTTATTATGTTCCAGCACAAAACGGATATCAAAATGCGTCAGTGCCAGACGGCGCACAATTTCTTCAATATGGCCAAATTCGGTACCCGGCTTTTTTAAAAATTTACGGCGTGCCGGCACATTAAAAAACAGATCCTGCACCCGAATATGGGTTCCTTTCGACGCAGCCACCGGCACAATCTCCTGATGATCAAAAGCCGTGCCATTCACTTCAACCTGATAGCCCACCCCTTCATCTGTCTGGCTGCTGATCAGGCTTAAACGCGATACTGCGGCAATGGATGCCAGTGCTTCACCGCGAAAACCGAGGCTGACAATGGCATGCAAGTCATCGGCAGTTTGAATTTTACTGGTGGCATGACGCATCACTGCCAAGGGCAGATCTTCAGGGTGAATGCCACGCCCATTGTCAATAATTTCAATCAGGGTACTGCCGCCCTGTTCCACCCGGATAATCAGTTCGGTCGCACCGGCGTCAATCGCATTTTCTAATAATTCTTTGACCACAGAAGCCGGACGCTCAATAACTTCACCGGCGGCAATCTGGTTGGCCAGTGCCGGATCAAGCGCGCGGATACGACGTGTACTTAAATCAGCCGACATGGGTAAAATTCTGCTCCAGAGCGTGTTGCAAAGCGGCAGAAGACGAGTTGAGAGTTGCGGTGCGGCTCAGTTCATCTTCAGACTTTAGAATATTAATAATCAGGTCCGGTGCTGGAATTTCATCCCCACCTTTTGATGGCCATTCAAATAAAAATAAGGCGTTTGCTGTATCCAGATAATCGCGGATGCCCATCAGCTCCAGTTCATACGGGTCATTCAGGCGATACAGGTCAAAGTGGAAAATATCCTGACCATTGACCTGATACGGCTCCACCAGGGTATAGGTGGGACTTTTTACCGATCCCTGATGACCTAAGCTTTGTAACAGATAACGGGTCAGCGTGGTTTTCCCTGCGCCCAAATCCCCAATCAGATAAATCACCCCGCGCGGGAAATGCGCCGCCAAAACCTGAGCCAGATTTTGGGTCTCTTGTTCATTGTTCAGGTTCAGACAAAATGAATACTGCATAATACTCGCGACATGATTCAAAACAGCAATTATGATAGCATCGCAGCCGTTTAAAAGCCTATTCGACTGCGTCAGAATCTGTATTTTTTCACAGCATTTGTTGCCTAATTTGAGATGTGCACCCGTTCATGAGCTCCACTGCCGATTTTATTCCCCCGATGATTAATGGTGTTAGCGCCAGCAAAGTTTACTTGCAGCCATCATCGGCAAGTACAGTGTATGCCTACCTGTGCCAGCAGTTTCCGCATATTTCTGCAGCTGAATGGCTGTCGCGCTTTCAGGATGGTCTGGTCTATGATGCACATGGTCAGCGTCTAAACACAGACAGTCCCTTTCAGGCACATACACACTGTTTTTACTATCGTTTTTTAGCCCATGAAGTAACAGTACCGTTTCAACACCAGATTTTATTTGAAAATGAAGATTTGCTGGTGGTAGATAAACCGCATTTTCTGACCATGAGCCCAACCGGACAATATGTGCAGCAAACCTTACTGGTGCGTTTGAAACAGCAAACTGGCAATGAACAGCTGACCCCGATTCACCGTTTAGACCGGGAAACTGCCGGCGTGGTGCTATTTTCCAAACAGCCGGCCAGTCGTGGTCTTTATCAGCAAATGTTTGCCGAACGTCAGGTCCGCAAGACCTATCATGCGATTGCACCTTTTCGTGCCGATTTAAGTTTTCCTTGCACCACCCGTTACCGCATGGAAAAAGGTCAGCCGTTTTATACCATGCAGGTAGTGGATGGAGTACCCAACAGCGAAACCGATATTGAGCTGTTAGCGCATAACGGTCATTTGGCAAAGTATTTGCTTAAACCTGTCACCGGTAAGCAGCATCAATTGCGGGTGCATTTAAATCAGCTTGGAATTGCTATTTTAAACGATCCATTTTATCCGCAGGTGCAGCATAAAACGGAAGATGATTTTTCTGCGCCTTTACAGCTTCTGGCCAAAGATATTTGCTTTCAGGACCCAATCAGCAAAGCAGCAATGGCGTTTAGCTCCCAATTTGACCTGACACTGTAATCTAATTGTCATTACATTTATTTCAATTTTTCCTGTGTATGAATATTGAAATTACAAATGGTTAGATTAAAATGTGTCTACACAGTTAAGTGCACTTAAATTAATTAAAATCATGAGAAAAACTGAAGTTTATCAAATTCGCCTGGATTCTCAGGAAAAGAAACAGGCTTTTGCCGTGTTTAAACAGTTGGGGATTACACCGGCACAAGCGGTTCGTCTGTTCTTTAAACAGGTCGTTCTGACCAAATCTATTCCTTTTTCTATCGAAAACCAGAATATTAATCTGGAGCAGCTGATCAAGTTAAGAAAGCTCAAGCAAGAACAGCAAAATACTCAGGCCACACCAACACCTGCGCCCGTCAGCACCGACACTTCCCCACTGGACGATGAAGATCTGGACCTGTTTGCCGAATTAAATGCCCTCTTGGGTGAAACTGACAAAAGTTAACAGTGTTGTATTTATAAACAATATTTTAATTTAATCTGCTAAAAACTTGGTTATGCTGCATAGACAACAATAAGATATGCAGGGAGTCATGGATGATTGTCAGACGCGCAACCGTAGCAGATCTCGAGCAGCTGGCCGTATTATTTGATGAATATCGTCAATTTTATGGTGCATCTTCTAACCTGAAGCTTTCACACCAGTTTTTACAACAGCGTTTTGAAAATCATGAAAGCGTGATTTTTATTCATGTGAAAGATGAGGTGATTACCGGTTTTATCCTGCTGTATTTAGGCTTTTCTTCGGTGGCCTGTACCACCTATTATATTCTGGATGATGTCTATGTGACGCCGGTCTATCGTCGTCAAGGCTCGGCCAAACAGCTGATTGATACCGCAATTCATTTTGCCCGTCATAACAATGCACTACGGATTAGTCTGCAAACCCAGAACAACAACTATCAATCGCATCAACTGTATGAACAGATGGGCTTTATTAAAGACAATGAGTTTCAGACCTACCACTGTTTCTTAAAATAGCCCAATCTATTAAAAGCCGGTTTAATCCTGCATCCGGGTACGCGCCTGCTGTACCTGGGCGTCATCTAAATAGATCCACTGCCCCAACTCGAGTTCTGGCAGGTTTAAAGCGCCAATTTGCTGACGATGCAGCTTTTCCACCTTATTGCCAACTGCTGCCAGCATCCGCTTTACCTGATGATAGACACCCTGATGAATGGTCATTTCCAGCTCGTGCTCGGCCAGACGGCAAATATCGGTGGCAGCAAAAATGCCGCTTTCATTGCGCAGTTCGACTCCATCTGCCAGTTGCTGGATTTGCGCATCTGTGACCGGATCTGCGGTGTACATGCGATAGACTTTGGCCACATGCTTTTTCGGATGGGTCAGCGCCTGTAAAAACTGGCCATCATCAGTTAGCAATAACAAACCGGTGGTGTCCTGATCTAAACGTCCCACACATTGCAGGCCACGGTTCAGCAAAATATCGTCAAACAGATCAAACACACTAAAATGATGGGTGGCCTGATGTGAACACTCATAACCTTGCGGTTTGTTTAACGCGATATAGACCTTCTCCCGATAGGTATAGTCCTGCCCATAGACCGAAAATTTTAAACCCTGCAACTGCAGTTTCTGTTTGGGTTGGGTGATGACTTCACCCTCAATGGCAATCGCACCATTTTGAATCAGCTGCTGGCAGTGTTTGCGTGAACCAAAGCCTTGCGATTGCAACATTTTTTCTAAAGTCATCGAATTACCTGTGGAGTGAAAGCTGTATCAATATGGAAGATGGCGTATTTTATACTGAAACCGCGCTGGAGTTGGAATCTATCAGCAGGCCCCGCTGAAAAAGGCTACAATAATGGCCTCTTTTTCTCCCATGCCACCGTGTTCAGCCTGTATGTCACACCTCGATTTAAACCTGATTGTTCTGCTTATTTTATTGGCCTGCGGTATTTTTAGTCACAATACTGCCGTCACCATTGCCGCCGCGGTGTTAATCGTGTTTCGCATCACACCACTGGAAGTATATTTTCCACTCTTGCAACAGCATGGTTTAAATATTGGCATTATCATTTTGACCATTGGCGTACTAACGCCCATTGCCAGCGGTAAAATCCCCGGTGATGAAATCCTGAAATCATTTATGCACTGGAAATCCATACTCGCGATTGGCATAGGCCTGTTTGTGGCCTGGCTCGGTGCACGTGGGGTACAGCTGATGAGCCATCAACCGAATATTGTCGCTGGCCTGCTGATTGGTACGGTTGCCGGTGTGGCCTTGCTACGCGGTGTGCCGGTCGGACCATTAATTGCCGCCGGCATTTTATCGTTATTGATTGGTTCTAAATAGCCGCTTCATACAGACACGGCTTTAAAGAGATACGGATACACGATTAGGCACGTACATCGGCCTGAAACAGCTTTTGGCATAATAGCCAGCCCATTGCCGAGAACGCAGCCATCACAATACCGACCCAGAACCAGTCTCCGGTGGCAGAAACAATCGCAGCAATTGCTGGTGGCAACAGAAACTGCGATGTCGCTGAGCACTGTAAAATCATGCCAATGGTCGCACTAATGGCCACCGGACTAGCCGCAAAACGCAAGGCTTGAGCAAAGACCACCGCGGCGACCAGACCACCAAATAACGAAAAGCTAAACACGCAGGCAAACTGCAGTAAAAATGGTAACTGGGCCTGAAAGATATAGAAACTTAAGGCACACAGCATCAAGATGATAAAACCGGTTTGGACTAAAGTTTTAGGCAGCAAACCGCGCTGCAACATGATGCCGCAGGCAAAGGTCCCGACTGCATTGGCAATCGCCACCGAGGCAGTTAATGCGCCTGCCAGCGTCAAGGAAATCTCGTTTTGCTGATAAATCGTCGGTAAGAAACCGACCAGACTAAACCATTGTCCGGCATAGGTGCCGAACATCAATGCCAGCATCCACGCTGGTGGATGTTTGAGCGTGGTTTTGATCAGCTGAAACACTTCAATTTTCTGGGTTGATTGTTGCGGTTTCGGCACTCGGGTGGCGACCAGCGCAAACAGGCTTAAGGTCAGTAGTGTTAGCGTCAGCCATACCCCTTGCCAGCCCATCATGGTGATTAGCCACGGCGTCAGTAATAAGGAAATCCCCATGCCGCCGCCCATATAGGCACTCCACAAGCCCATTTTGGCGGAAATTTCTTCTGCCGGCACCAGCTGGCGAATATAGGCCGGACCACTTAAGGTCACCAGTAAAAAGCCAAATCCTTCCACTACCCGCAGCAGCAGCAAACTGCTGACGCTTTGGCTAAACCCACCGAGCAAACTGGCTGCGCTTAGTAAGCCCAGTCCAAGCAAGACACAGCGTTTCAGTCCAATTTTTTCGACATAACTGCCCAAGGTCAGTGCAAACAGCATACCAGCCCCTTGCACCAGCGACAGCAACAAACCAGCTTGTACCAGCCCGATCCCCAGTTCCTGCTGTAATACCGGCACCGCTGGCGGTAATTTACCGACATGCATCGCCGCGACAAAACCTGCACAAATAATCCAAATATCCCTGCTGAACCATTGTACTTTGGACATACCCTTACTCACTTCAATCTTGTGACTTGAGCTTATCAAGTTCAGTAACTGCCATTTATTAAAAAAACATCTCATCTTATGTTTTTCCTGAATAAATGGCGTAGCTGGCAGATGATTCAACGACCTGAATCCTCACCATTATTTACTCAAAAATTACGCTATTTGTGCGGATGTTATTGTGCATAGTAATGACTACGCTTTTGCGAAAATTTTTCCAGCTGTTTCAGGAAGCCTTCAAAATAGCTTTTTTCTTTTTCTTCACTGCGATAACCAGCATACAGCGTGCGGCGTAGTCCTTCTGCCGAAACACAATGCAGACGGCGTGAAGTGACCCAACCTTTTTGTTCATATTCATTTACCACCCAGTCCGGTAAGGCCGCCACACCCCGACCGCTGGCCACCAGCTGGATTAACATCTGGGTTAAATCTGTGGTGCGAATGGCTTTCGGATAGATATTGGCCGGAATAAACAGCTTGGCCATAATATCCAGGCGGTGTTTATCCACCGGATAGGTAATTAAAGTTTCTTCGGCCAGGTCCTGCACCGAAATGTCCGCAGCACGTACCAATGGATGGGTATTGGACAGCACCAGACGCGACTCATATTCAAAAATCGGGAAATACTCGATGCCTTTTAAGGCAATCGGGTCAGCAGTAATCAGCAGATCAAATTCGGCATGTTGTAATAATTCATGCGGATTGGCTTCAAAACCGGAAGCAAAGTCCAAATCAACATCGGGATATTGCTGGCGGTACTGATTTAACAGCGGCATCAGCCAGTCAAAACAGCTATGACATTCCGAAGAAAAAATAATCCGGCCGGTTTGCCCATGCACAATCCGGGTAATATCGGTTTGGGCAATCTGGATCTGCGGCAAAATATCATCTGCCAGTTTCAGCAAACGCTGCCCCACATTGGAAAACGTCACCGGACGCGAGCGACGATTGACCACTTCCACCCCATACCAGTGATCCAGCTCTTTCAACTGATGGGAAATGGCAGATGGGGTCAGGCATAAATCATTGGCCGCGGCCACCAGTGAACCATGTTCGCGTAAGGCCAATAAGGTTTTTAAATGACGAATTTCAAGCATGGGAAATGAAGTATCTCAGAATCAGGAGATGCACTGCGCTGAATGCAATGTCGCCCTAAAAATAAAAATATGAATTAAATTCATCTTAGCATAAATTCCATGAGTTGGTTTCATTATTCTAAATAAGGCAGCTTTTAAGAGATGGCGCTGTTTTTAAGCAAGATGAAGTTGAATTTGAAATACGCCTAAATACCGAATAAGCATAAAAAAGAGCATCTTTAAGATGCTCTTTGATGATGGGAGGATGCAAAGTTTATTCTACATATAACAAGGCCAGACGCACCTGATCATAGCCCATGCGCGGGCTGGTCAGCTCGACAATCGGACGCAGCTTGATCGTGCCATCATCATTAAAATGATCACTTTGCTGACGTTTTTGCAGGCGTTTATAAATTTTGCGGATTTGCTCCACCACTTCCTCACCCGGATGCGCCACCGAAATATCTAGTCCCTGTTCCTTATGCAAACGCGCCAGATGGTTAATAATCGTCGCTGGAGTCAGGCCACGTTCATGGGCAATATCTTCAATCTCATAACCTTCTTCAAACAAGGCCCGGGTTTCATCTAGCGTTGCCGAGGCATAATTCTGCTTACCGCCACTGCGTGCGATTTTCCGTTCATTGCGTTCAATTTCAACCTCATTCAAGGTGCCGCCACAATGCCGGATAAAGGCTTTATGCTGTGCGGTCAGGTCAATCTCGGCGAAATTCTGTTCTGCTTCATCTGACAGTTCCTGAAAACGGCGATCGGCTTTAATTGCCAGACTGTCCAGCTCCAGTGCCTGCTCGTTAAAGCCCAATAAACGCAGGCCATCTAGAGTTTTTAAACGTGACAGTGCCACATAGCCCTGACCTTTTTCAAAGGTATGGCTCAGGTTAATTTCTGCCGCTTCTAAAGTCATGCCTTGTGATTTATGAATGGTAATTGCCCAGGCCAGACGCAACGGAATTTGCTGGAAACTGGCAATGGTTTTTCCGGCTTCATTGTCAATCGACCAGGTTTCCGGTTCGACCAGCAGCACCGTGCCATCGGTTAATTTGACTTTCGGCAGGCAGCCATATTCATCATCTTCTTCAAAGCCAATCACCTCGCCCAGACTGCCGTTGATATAACCCATATCAAAGTTGTTTTTAACAAACATCACTTTGGCATGTTTTTTCAGGGTCAAGGTTTCAGGCGCACGTACCGAAGATTTTAAGGTTTCTATCAGTTTGTCATTCCCATCACAGCTGGCATCGAACTGGCGACTTTCAGCATCAATTTCATTTAAATGCTTAAAGTTAATGGTATCGACATCCATATTGTGGGTATACAAACGGGTAAAGGTGTCGCCAATATCCTGCTGGCGGGTATTTTGCAGCGCCTGCAGATGCTGCGGGCCAATATTCTGACGACGAATCGCATTGAGAATATCATTTAAAAAGTCATTGCCCTGACGATGCTGCTCGGTCAAATAGCAGACCCGGAATTTGGCCTCGACCCAGGCCTCCGACATAAAGCAGAATTTATCGCGATTACGTTCATCATTTCTGCCCACTGGCGGCAACTGGAAGAAATCACCAGCGACAATCACCTGAATACCACCAAAGGCTTCATCGCTTTCCTTAAAATATTTCAGCACCTGATTGACCAGATTCAACTGCTTGGCATGCAGCATCGAAATTTCGTCAATAATCAAGACCTGCGCATTTTCCAGATGTTCTTTCAGGTATTTGCGCTCTTTCATATTTTTCAGGTCGGCATCAGACAAGACATCTTTAATACCAATGCCGGCCCAGGTGTGAATGGTCATACCATTCATATGTGTGGCGGCAATTCCGGTCGAGGCCGTAATCGCCACCGGCACTTTACGTGCTTTTAAATAGTTGATGTACTGATTGAGCGTATAGGTTTTCCCTGCACCGGCCGAGCCTGTTAAAAATACATTTTCGCCCGCTTTTAAGAGTTTGAGTGCAGTTTCCTGTTTCATAAGACCTATACCGTAGATGAACGGCTATAGCCTACCCATTTTTCAGCAAAAAGTTAAGGCAAAAACCACATCTGGCGACATCACTTGTCATAAAGTTCCGGCAGATGGGTCCTGTTTTAAGCGGCTGTTCAGCCATTGAATAAACTGTTCCGCAATATTGACCAGCAACTGTTCGGCTTTATGATTGTTCGGATATTCCAGCTGATCAAAGCGCAGCTGTCCATCGAGCAGATGACAACCCAGCGTTAAGGACTGGCGATAACACGGCGATGACATATGAAAAGCCACATATTCGCCTTCAATAATTTTCTGGCTATAACTCACCGCCAGACAATGATGAAAACTGCGCGACTCCTGAATAATCCGGTCCAGACTGTTCAGTTCCTCAAAGCACCAGCCCAGATACTGGGTTCTGCCTTGAAGCGATACGGGCGGCCAGTGGCTGACGTTTAACTGTTTTTTCAGCTTAGCCAGAATTTCGGCTTTATGTACTTCCTGATGCCAGCGCACCGCACGCTGAAAAATACTGCTCCAGCTGACATTTTTCGGGGTGTAATTTTTTTCATTAAAATAATCGACCAGATAATCGCGCACATAAGCATCAAACACCGATTCACGCACCGGCCCGGCCTTTAAATAAAACAGCTGCCGGAATTGCTCCAGCGTCAACTGATGACGGCGTAAACAGTACATAAAGTCACGCGATTGCTGACTCTCCGGATGAATAAACTGTATTAATTCAGCCGGCAGTTCCGCCGTGACCTTATGCAGATGCAGCATATAGGCCTGCATCACCCGGCTTAAGCGTGCATAGACCTGTTTCACCTGCAGTTCATCCTGCGCCGCAACAATCGCCAGCAAATTCATCCATTCATCTAAATATAAGATAGACGGACTGATGCTAATGCGCGGGTCTTCCAGTGACTGGCGCTGACCTTTTTGCACCACCCGGGAATTATGCTGATGTTCAAACCATTGATGTTGCAGCGCAAAATGATCACAGCTCTGAATAAACAGCCGCGCCGAGGCATACTGGAAATACTGCAAGGTGGCCAGAATAATGCGTGGATGAATCTGGCTGCAATCAACAAAACTTAGCGCCACCACCGCCACACGGACACTGGAATGATGAATATTGTCACTGAGCCAGTCCAGCACCAGTTTCGATTGCCGAAACAGCCAGTTGACTGCACGTGGATAATCAAACAGTGGCAAGCGCGCAACTTTGGTCTGCCAGATGCGGGTATTTTTTTCCAGAAAATGCCGTTTGGCCAGAATATTATCTTCGGCCCAGACCGCGCGGTTCATAATCCGGACAAAGCCTAATAAATGACTCTGCTCTATCGCATGTCGATAGAGTAGCTGTAAATCGTCATGTGAATCTTCAATTTCATGCAGACTGACCCGCTCTGGGAATCTCAGTTCTAAAATCCGGTAAATGCCGGCTGGCACAAAACGCGACAGGCTAAAACAGAATTCATCATAACTGTGCATCAAGGCTTGTACAGGCAAAAAGGTATCACCCTCAATAAATTCTAAAGCACACAATGCAGATAAGGCCGTTAATGTTTCATCTGGAATGACCGCACCATGCTGTACAGCACCTGTAAAAACAGCATGCTGGGCATAATCAGACTGAATCAAGGCTTGATCTAAAATCTGAGCCTGTACACCATCTAAATGCAGCAGCAACTGTTGAACACGTGCTGCACCATCTGCCCACAGGTAAACTTGCTGCAGAATCAATTGTCGCAATTGCTGCGCCTGATTACGCAAAAATAAAGAATGCTGCGGTTTTAAATCCCCAGTCAAAAAATGCAGATCATGTAAGAAAAAATCTTCAAATGCTTCTTGCTGTTTCCCCGCAAATTCAAAGTGAGTTTCTATTAAATTTGTATGCGATTTTGGCGGATAAAATTCAAGACTAAACAGACCATTCAGCAATTCGACCCGATGCTGCAAAGGATCGATCCGAAACAAATTTTGTGCTGTAAAATGTCCAACCAAATCCATTTGATCTTGATAGATTTCTGCGGCCACACTGGAAATACGAACCAATTGCTGTGCAACGGCATGCAACTGGCTATGCTGGCAAATTGGCTGCATATACGCTCCTCATGCTTAAGTGCGGTCTATCTAAGTGTCATCTTATTTTTATTTGATTGCACCGACTAGACCCATCACGTGATACATCCTTATTTTTTGTTTTTTATTTCCATCTGCAAAAAGTGGACAATTCTTCAATCGAGCTTAAGCCACTTATTAATTGAATTACACCTGAAATTTATGTGAACGGTATCTACACCTTAAAATTAGAGATACAAAAAATACTATAAACAAGATTTGTGCTCTTGCCTATAGACTGCGCACTACTTCAGATAATAAAACAAATTAAAAACCCATAATTTTCAATTAATTGTTTTACACTCTTTGATCAGCAAATAGGGTTGGTATTTGGTAGGTAGGATTTCACAACAAAGCATTGGATACTCAAATTACGGTTCAACACCGCGATAACAACACATTATTCCAATATCCAATGCAAGAAGGAATCTGAGCATGGCTTTTAAAAATATTGCAGATCAAACCAACGGTTTTTATATTCCTTGTGTGTCACTCTTCGGCCCTGGTTGTGCCAAAGAAATTGGCGTAAGAGCACAAAATTTAGGCGCTAAAAAAGCCCTAATTGTGACTGATGAAGGACTGTTTAAATTTGGCGTTGCCGATACCATTGCAGGCTACCTCACCGAAGCAGGCGTTGCCAGCCATATATTTGCTGGTGCAGAGCCAAATCCGACCGATATTAACGTGCATAACGGTGTCGATGCCTACAATTCCAATCACTGCGACTTCATTGTGTCCTTAGGTGGTGGTTCTTCCCACGACTGTGCCAAAGGCATTGGCTTAGTGACCGCAGGTGGTGGGCATATTCGTGATTATGAAGGCATTGATAAAAGTACCGTGCCAATGACCCCACTTATTGCCATTAACACCACTGCAGGTACAGCTTCGGAAATGACCCGTTTCTGTATTATTACCAATACAGACACGCACGTTAAAATGGCAATTGTCGATTGGCGCTGTACACCACTCATCGCCATTGATGATCCAAAACTCATGATTGCCAAACCTGCAGGTTTAACCGCAGCAACAGGCATGGATGCCTTAACCCATGCTGTAGAAGCCTACGTTTCAACCGCAGCCAATCCTATTACCGATGCCTGTGCTGAAAAAGCTATCCGTATGATTAGTCAGTGGCTCAGCCCTGCCGTGGCAAATGGTGAAAATATTGAAGCGCGTGATGCCATGAGCTATGCGCAATATTTGGCAGGTATGGCATTTAACAATGCCTCATTGGGCTATGTGCATGCCATGGCGCATCAACTCGGTGGTTTCTACAACTTGCCGCACGGCGTCTGTAATGCAATTTTATTGCCGCATGTTTGCGAATTTAACCTGATTGCCTGCCCTGAGCGTTATGCAGATATTGCAGAATTGATGGGAGTCAATACTGACGGATTAACCACCACAGAAGCCGCCTATGCCGCGATTGATGCAATTCGTGAACTATCTAGCTCGATTGGTATTCCAACAGGTTTAGCAGAGTTAGGCGTGAAAGAAAATGACTTGGCTATTATGGCTGAAAATGCACAAAAAGATGCCTGCATGCTCACCAACCCACGTAAAGCCAATCATGCACAAGTGGTCGAAATTTTTAAAGCCGCGATGTAATTTGAATCTCCTGCTGAGTGAATCACGATTTGCTCAGCATCTCCCATCTTTTTTTCAATTTTCCTCTTTTGCTGTTTTATTTTTATCCTTCCCTTTGGCAGAACCATCTCAGATGCGTTCTGCTTTTTTTTGCTGTTCAGAACAAAATGAACTCGCAGCATAAAACTAAAGCGATGTAGATGCAGAGGGTTTGCATAATTCAATTTGACAAATGCGCACAGCGCATCAAGGATATAGTCAAAATAAAATGGATGACGAACACCTTATGCTGTTAGGTAAAAAACAAAAAACAACACCAAGCTATCAACCCGATATTTTGGGTGCCGATTACCAACAAATGACGCTGGATTTTCCTTCGGATTATGAAGGCAAAGTGATTGCTACCTTGGTACGCAAAAAAGCCGAACAGAAAACCCGTAAAGCCGTACTTTATATTCATGGTTTTATTGACTATTTTTTTCAAACAGAAATGGCAGACCAGTTTAATCAGCGCGGTTATGACTTTTATGCGTTGGATTTGCGTAAATACGGGCGTTCGCATTTGTCACATCAACATTGGTACAATGTGCGCAGCTTGTCTGAATATGATGCAGAAATTTCCGCTGCACTTGAGCAAATTGCCACAGAAGAACATGACTCGGTGATTTTGGCGGGACATTCAACAGGTGGATTAATCACCACGTTATATGTAGCACATCATCCCAATCATCCACTGATTCGTGGTTTATGGTGTAACAGCCCTTTTTATGATTTCAATATGAGCGAAATTGAGAAAAAAGTCGGCATTCCTCGTTTAAGCCAATTAGGCAAATTACTGCCAGAAATGAAATTTCCAAGCCGCCTTAATCCATTTTATGTACCAAGTCTACACAAGCAATATCATGGTGAATGGTTATTTAATTTGGAATGGAAAAAACCGCGCTATCCTAAAGTGCGATTAAGTTTTGTACGTGCAATTCATGAAGCGCAAAAAGAAATTCATGCCAGTGTGCATTTGGGTGTACCCACCTTAATTATGCATGCGAGTCAAAGTAGTTATCCACGCCAATGGAATGAGATTGCGCAACGCACTGACGTAATTTTAAATGTTGCAGATATGCAAAAATATGGGCATCACATGCATGGCGATATTCAGCTTTGCCAAATTGAAAATGGCGTGCATGATTTGGTACTTTCTGCGCCCGAAGTCCGTGCGGAAGTGTATCAGTCCTTGTTTGACTGGTTAAACCGCAAGGGGCTATAAAACTAAAAACTAGAACTAAAGGAAGTGAATTAACGGCTAAATGACTTAACTCATCATTTAGCCTTTGTATTTTAATAAAATCTGATGTGCAGGATGGTGCTTCGGCATCAGTTCAATTAAGCGCTCTACCGCGTCAATTGCTTCGGGACTATGTGCCAAATGTTTTAGCAATGCATCGGTATCTTGTGCATTAAAAATGGCTTCACTCAGGCGAGATTCTAAGCAATCTCGCCATGCACATAAAAATGGACTTTCAGTTTTCGCCAAAAATACCCCTGCACACGTTTGCAAGGCTGACTGCACATAACCTGCATCTAAAGCCTGCTCGGCTTGTAAAAAATCGGCTTCTATATGCGCTAAAACTCGGTAAGGACGCGAACCAAGCATCCCGCCTAGAATATCACGTAATTGTGACATTTCAGCTTTTAGCGTCCCCATACTAACTTTACGCTCACCATATAGGGCTTGGTGTAAAGTATCTAAACTCATGCCTTGTGGGCAAAGTGCCAAAATCACCAATATTTCAATTTGACGCGGTGTCATCACCACCACTTTGCCATTAAATAACACCTGTGGCACGCGAAACGCGCGAATATAAAGCTGCTGTTTTTGCTGTTCAAGTAGTGCATTTTGAATCAAAGAAGCACAGCGTTCTGCTGCCAACAAACCCAAACTGTTATGGTTTTTCCAAGTAGTCGATAAATCAATCACACCCAAAACCTGTTTGGAATGTGGATCGACAATTGGTGCGGCATAACACACCCAATCATGCAAAGACGACATATAGTGTTCACTGGAAAACACACAGCTGGCTTGCTGAGTTTTGAGTGACAAAGCCAAAGCATTCGTACCCACCAACTCTTCACGCCACTGCCCACCTTCTACAAAATGCACCTGTTCCGCCACATTACGCATTTGCGCGCTCGCAGCAGTCCAAATAATCGTAGTGCCCACATCGCCCACGGCTGCCACCATGTCGGACTGCTGCGCGATATGTCTTAAATCCTCTGCACAGTTTTGCACAGCACGTTGTAAAGCCGAACCGCCTTGCGGATGCGATAAACGAGAATTTAACGGGGCTGCCAGCCGATCAACAGGAATTTCCGCAATTTGAGAGCGTTGCCAAGAATTTAAAATACTCTGCTGAATTTGCTGCGCATGTAGCGGCGATAAACTACTGCTTTGTCTAAACCGTTCAATATGCTGTCTTTTTTCCAATAGGCCTTGTTTTTTCATCATGACTGATTCTCACAATCCTGTGGGCATTACATCCAATGTACTGCTTGTTTTTGTAAGGATTTGTTTGTTGCTTGTAAACCTGCAACTTTCCAACCTTTTTCCAACCTTATATTGGTATGCTAAACAAATAGCGTACCAAAGTACCTTATACCTTAGCCGTAAATTTAAACTGATTTTAGACATAGGATTATTCTAAACGGTAAAGAGACGGCAGATTATAAAAAACCATCAAAGGAAGTGAATTATGCGTTACGTAGATCCCAATCAACCCGGTTCAAAAGTTCAATTTAAAGCACAATACGAAAACTTTATTGGTGGCGAGTGGGTAGCACCAGTCAAAGGCGAATACTTTGAAAATATCTCTCCTGTAGATGGCAAAGTATTTACCAAAGTCCCACGCTCATCGGCAGAAGACATTGAACTGGCTTTAGACGCAGCCCATAAAGCCAAAGCACAATGGAACAGCTCATCTCCTACAACACGTTCTAACATTTTGTTAAAAATTGCAGATCGTTTAGAACAAAATCTAGAATTATTGGCAGTGGCAGAAACATGGGATAATGGTAAACCTGTACGTGAAACATTAGCAGCCGATATTCCCTTAGCGATTGACCATTTCCGCTACTTCGCAGGCTGTATCCGTGCGCAGGAAGGTGGAATTTCTGAAATTGATGAAGATACCATTGCCTACCACTTCCACGAGCCTTTGGGCGTGGTTGGACAAATTATTCCATGGAACTTCCCTATTTTAATGGCGACATGGAAACTTGCACCTGCATTGGCTGCGGGTAACTGTATTGTGCTTAAACCTGCAGAACAAACGCCTGCCAGTATTTTAGTTTTGGTTGAACTCATTCAAGATTTATTGCCTGCAGGCGTATTAAACGTAGTCAATGGGTATGGCGTAGAAGTTGGTCGTCCATTGGCAACCAATCCACGTATTGCCAAAATAGCATTCACAGGTTCAACACAAGTTGGCCAGTTGATCATGCAATATGCCACTGAAAATATTATTCCAGTGACCTTGGAACTTGGTGGTAAATCTCCAAATATTTTCTTTGAAGATATTATGGCGCAAGATGACGACTACTTAGATAAAGCCCTTGAAGGTTTTGCTATGTTTGCGCTGAATCAGGGTGAAATTTGTACTTGTCCATCACGTGCACTCGTACAGGAAAGTATTGCTGACCGTTTCCTTGAAAAAGCCATTGAACGCGTTAAACGCATTAAAACAGGTCACCCGCTTGATACTGAAACTATGATTGGTGCGCAGGCTTCACAAGAACAACAAGATAAAATCTTAGGTTGTATCGCCACAGGCCGTGCAGAAGGTGCACAAGTTTTAACAGGTGGTGGTGAACGTCAGGAAGTGGGTAGCGGTTTCTATATTGAACCGACCATTTTCAAAGGCACCAATGATATGAAAATTTTCCAAGAAGAAATTTTCGGCCCTGTGCTTTCTGTCACTACATTTAAAGACTTCGATGAAGCTATTAAAATTGCCAACGATACCATTTACGGTTTAGGTGCTGGGGTTTGGTCACGTTCTGCGCATACCTCTTACCGTGCAGGCCGTGCAATTCAGGCAGGTCGCGTTTGGACGAACTGTTACCACATCTACCCTGCACATGCCGCTTTCGGTGGTTATAAAAAATCAGGTATTGGCCGTGAAAACCACAAGATGATGTTAGAACATTATCAACAAACCAAAAACTTGTTGGTGAGCTACTCAACTAAACCTGCTGGCTTCTTCTAAAGACTCATCTTTAGGATTCCAACAGCGTTGAAGTTACCGTTTCAAGCTGCGCCCGATGTATTTGCATCGGGCGTTTTTATTGCAACATGGAATACTATGACTTTCGCAGCACGCTCTTTCAGCGTTGTATAAACCGGAAGATCAAGTTAAAAGTCTATCCTTTATTCATACGCTACGCTTTAGTTCGAGTGTATTTCACGTTACATTAAATCTCCCTTTCAGCCTGAAGTATCTGCCATGTTCGATTTACCCGACACTGTCTATGCCATTCAACATCTTGCGTTTGAAGACCTCGGCGCGTGGGAAGATGTCCTGTATGAACAAGGTTTACGGGTACGGTATTTTGAAGCCGGTGTGGAAAATCTAGAAAAGGCGTTTGCGCATGAAGGATTGGTGATTATTTTGGGTGGCCCAATTGGCGTTTATGAAACCACAGACTATCCTTTCTTACAAAAAGAAATAGACTTACTAAAAGTACGTCTAGAAAAGAAATTACCCACTATTGGTATTTGTTTGGGTGCACAGCTCATTGCTCATGCCTTGGGTGCCAAAGTCTATGCCGGCCATGCCAAAGAAATTGGCTGGAGTACGCTCAGTCTGGCTAATGCCGCCCATCATCCACTGGCGGCATTAGCCAACACACCGGTTTTACATTGGCACGGCGATACTTTTGATTTACCAGCACAGGCTGAATTACTGGCCAGCTCCGACCTGTATCCGAATCAGGCATTCCGGGTCGGACCACATATTCTGGCACTACAGTTTCATGCTGAAGTTGCAGCAGACAGTTTAGAAAAATGGCTGATTGGCCATACCTGTGAATTACGTCAGGCCCAGATTGATATTCCCACCTTACGCGCCGCTCATCAGCAATACGCGCCGCAACTGCAACAGGTTAGCGCGACGGTTCTGGGTCAGTTTCTAGCCGGCTTAAAATCTCAAAGCTGACCGGAAAGCTTTAAATTGTCCTTACATTTATCATCATCATAAAAAAAGCACCCTGAAGCGGGTGCTTTTTTTAGCTGTTTTTGCAATTATTTTTTCGCAGCAACAGAAGCTTCAGTGGTGATGTTTACAGTAATTTTATCACCTACATTGGGTACAAAACCGGCGATACCAAATGCTGAACGGTCAAATGACGTGGTGGCATTAAAACCAACAGTTGCCGCTTTGGTCATTGGATGTGGACCTTGTTTGTTCAGTACCGCATCCAGAACTACAGGTTTCGTTACACCTTTCACGGTTAAATCACCTGTGATTTTAAAGTTCTTTTTGTCCTGAGTTTCAACTTTGGTACTTTTGAAAGTAATAGTTGGATATTTTGCTGCATCAAACCAGTCTGCTGCCATTAAGTGCTCATCCAGCGCTTTGACGTTGGTGTTCAGGCTGTTTAATGGAATAGTCACGTTGACAGATGATTTTTCTGGCTGTTTCTCATCAACATTAATGGTACCTTGAATGTTAGAGAAGTTACCTGATGGCGTAGAGAAACCGAAGTGATCCCAGCTAAATACAGTTGCCGTATGGGTCGGGTCAATTTGATACGCCACTGGTTTTGCCAACGCAGCTGTTGCTACTGAAGTGACCGCCAAACCAAGTACAAGTGCTTTAAAGTTCATGCTTTTATCTCGCTTTTTGAATGCTTATTAGTGTATAGATTTCTTGTTAGAGTTCATTGCTACAGATAAAACGTTCTGTTGCAGCAATGAAACGATTAACGCATGGATGCCGTTACAGACTTTGTTTATATTGAATAAATCCGGTCTTGTGTGCCACTTTATCATACAATATTTGTGCAGTTTGATTGGCTTCTTGTGTCAGCCAGTAAACCCTATCGCACTGGCGTTTTTTGGCTTCCATATAGACCTGTTCAATCAGTAATCTGGCCACACCCTGCCCGCGATAATCGGGGTGGGTAAATAAATCCTGCAAATAGGCATAAGGCTTGAATGTCCAGCAGCTGTCATGTTCAATCACATGTACAAAGCCGACCATCTGCTGTTCAAGCAGGGCTGCAAAACCATACATATGCGCAGACTCGGCTGATGTCAGACGCTGCCAGGTATGGGCACTCAGTTCATCTGATAACCGGGTTTGATAAAAGGCCTGATAACCGGCCCAAAGTGCTTGCCATTGCGGCTGGCTGGTCTGTGCCAAAGGCACAATACTGATTGCTGTCATGTGGGTCTTCTTTTATATTGTTCAGCCTTTAAAACTAGCATAAAAAAACGCCCCATTCGGAGCGTCTTTTTGAAATGTCTGAGCGATTAAGCCGTCAGTTCTTTCACTGCAGCAACCACTGCTTCAGTAGTAATACCAAAGTGCTGGAACAAATCTTTGGCTGGTGCAGATTCGCCGTAAGTGGTCATACCAATCACGCGGCCGTCCAGACCCACAAATTTCCACCAGTAATCGACATGCGCTGCTTCAACCGCAACACGGGCACGGATATTAGATGGCAGAACTGCTTCACGATACGCCGCATCTTGCTGCATGAATTCTTCAGCACATGGCATAGATACAACACGCACACCTTCAAGCTGTGCATGTGCTTCCATCGCCAAGGCCACTTCAGAACCAGTCGCAATGATGATTGCTTTCAATTCACCTTTTTCTTCAGCCAGCACATAACCACCTTTGGCCGCGTTTTCAATTTGTGCTTGAGTACGCGCTTGGAATGGCAGGTTTTGACGAGAGAAGATTAACGCAGATGGACCTTCCGCACGGCTTAAAGCAGATTTCCAGGAAATCGCTGCTTCAACCGTATCACATGGACGCCATGTGTTCAGGTTTGGCGTACCACGTAACGATGCAATCTGCTCAATTGGCTGGTGCGTAGGACCATCTTCACCCAGACCGATCGAATCATGGGTATAAACATGAATTACGCGTTGCTTCATTAACGCAGACATACGCACGGCATTACGCGCATATTCCATGAACATTAAGAATGTTGCTACATAAGGAATGAAACCGCCGTGCAGCGCCACACCGTTGGCAATCGCGGTCATACCAAATTCACGTACGCCGTAGTGCACATAGTTACCTGCGGCATTGTCTTGTACGCCCTGGCAACCTTTCCAAAGCGTCAGGTTTGAACCAGCCAGGTCCGCAGAACCACCCAATAATTCAGGTAATAATGGACCAAAAGCCTGTAGCGTATTCTGGCTGGCTTTACGGGTCGCAATGGTTTCTGCTTTCGCGTTCACTTCAGCAATATAGGCATCGGCCTGTGCCAGGAATTCTGCTGGTAATTCACCGCTTAAACGGCGTTTTAATTCAGCCGCTTCTGCAGGATATTTTGCTGCATAGGCAGCAAAAGTAGCATTCCAGGCAGCTTCAGTTTCAGCACCTTTGGTTTTGGCATCCCAAGCAGCATACACATCTTCAGGAATTACAAACGCTTCATCGGTCCAGCCCAGCGCTTCGCGGGTTAACACGATTTCATCATTACCCAGCGGTGCACCGTGGCAATCTTCTTTACCCTGTTTGTTTGGTGAACCTAAACCGATAATGGTTTTACAGATAATAATGGTTGGTTTAGCGGTTTCAGCTTTGGCAGCCACAGTTGCTTCGCGAATAGCATCTGCATCATGACCATCAACTTTCAGCACTTGCCAGCCATAAGACAGGAAGCGCTGTTCAGTGTCATCAGAGAACCAGCCTTCAACTTCACCATCAATTGAAATACCGTTGTCATCATAGTAAACCACCAGTTTACCCAGACCTAAAGTACCGGCCAGTGAACATACTTCGTGAGAAATACCTTCCATCAGGCAGCCATCACCCAGGAAACAGTAGGTGTAATGGTCAACCACTTGCATATCATCTTTATTGAACTGCGCTGCCAGTGTCTTTTCAGCCAGAGCAAAACCAACCGCATTGGCAATACCCTGACCAAGTGGACCAGTGGTGGTTTCAACCCCTGGTGCATAGCCGTATTCCGGGTGACCTGGTGTTTTAGAGTGTAGTTGACGGAATGCTTTTAAATCTTCAATTGAAAGATCATAACCGGTTAAATGTAACAGTGCATAATGCAGCATAGAGCCATGACCATTGGATAAAACAAAACGGTCGCGGTTAGCCCATTGCGGGTTCGTCGGGTTATGATTTAAAAATTCACGCCACACCACGTCAGCGATGTCTGCCATCCCCATCGGCGCACCTGGATGTCCGGAATTTGCTTTTTGCACGGCATCCATAGCCAATACACGAATTGCGTTTGCAATACGACGTTCATTAAGCGGGGTCGTCATAGGTCAGAGTCCAAATAAATCGTTTAATAAAGGAAGATGAATAGGA
The DNA here is from genome assembly GCF_013420555.1 of Acinetobacter sp. Q85-2. Taxonomy (NCBI): domain Bacteria; kingdom Pseudomonadati; phylum Pseudomonadota; class Gammaproteobacteria; order Moraxellales; family Moraxellaceae; genus Acinetobacter; species Acinetobacter sp. Q85-2. The sequence continues at coordinate 35,326 of NZ_VOXW01000003.1, read as the reverse complement.
ATTCAAAACACGTCTATTGTCTTAAAAAAAGCGTATGGGGTAAAGCCTCAGCGGTAATTTTTCGGTATTTATTCGTTTGCCTGCGCATTTTCGTACAATTCCTGGCTAGAGGCATGAGAAAATTGAAGTTCTGGCGAATAACCGGGTGGCTTATCCAGATTTTCATATTACACAACTGGCCTATTTGGATGGTTTTTTATACAAAAAAGCGCTCATTGTGAAATTCATTCAATTTAATTCAAAACTGCACAATCCTGCTCAACAGCAACAGACTTCATTTTAGAGCATGATGACGACCAAAAGATGACAGGTAGAATGCACCTCACACGTTTAAAATAAGATAATTAATTGATTTTTAATATAAATTATAAAAATACAGCCGCTTTTAAAATAGTGATTTATTGAATTAAAACTCAAGTTTATTCGGATGATGAATCTATACCGTTTTGGATTTTATATCAGTTTTTTAAATGCCTATATCAGATAAAAAGTCATTGAATTGAAATAAATTCAGCCAATTTGGTCGTATTGAGCTAGTCCTAAAGTCTAACTCGATGTAACATATTGCGTCTTTTGAAATAACTGTGATAGGACTTATGCGCGAGTACGCTGTATTTACCTCGGAATCTGTAAGCGAAGGCCATCCAGATAAAATGGCTGACCAAATCAGTGATGCCATTTTGGATGCAATCTTAAAAGAAGACCCATATGCGCGGGTTGCTTGTGAAACGCTTGTAAAAACCGGTGCGGTCGTACTTGCGGGTGAAATCACAACCACAGCCAATGTGGACTTTGAAGCGATTGTACGTCAAACCGTAAATGGTATTGGCTATCATCATTCTGACCTCGGCTTTGATGGTTCAACCTGTGCCGTGATTAACATGATTGGTAAACAATCACCAGAAATTGCTCAAGGTGTAGACCGTCAAAAACCTGAAGATCAGGGTGCCGGCGACCAGGGCTTAATGTTTGGTTATGCCAGCCGTGAAACGGATGTGCTGATGCCTGCGCCAATTTCTTATGCGCATCGCTTAATGGAAAAACAGGCGGAACTGCGTCGTAGCGGCGCCCTGCCTTGGTTACGTCCAGATGCGAAAAGCCAGGTGACTTTTGCCTATGAAAATGGCAAACCAGTACGTTTAGATGCGGTGGTGCTGTCAACCCAGCATGATCCTGAAATTAGTCAAGCACAGCTGAAAGAAGCTGTGATTGAAGAAATCGTGAAAAAGATCATTCCTGCTGACATGTTCCATGCTGACACCAAATTCCACATCAACCCGACCGGAATGTTTGTGATTGGTGGCCCAGTGGGTGACTGTGGTCTGACTGGCCGTAAAATTATTGTAGATACCTACGGTGGTATGGCGCGTCATGGTGGTGGTGCCTTCTCTGGTAAAGACCCATCGAAAGTAGACCGCTCTGCTGCTTATGCGGGTCGTTATGTGGCGAAAAATATTGTCGCTGCTGGCCTGGCAGACAAATGTGAAATTCAGGTGTCTTATGCAATTGGTGTGGCTGAGCCAACTTCAATTTCAATTAATACCTTTAACACCGGTAAAGTGGCTGATGAACTGATTGTTCAGCTGGTCCGTGAACACTTTGACCTGCGTCCATACGGCATTACCCGTATGCTGGACCTGTTACAACCAATGTACAAAAAGACTGCTGCCTACGGTCACTTTGGCCGCGAAGGTTCAGACACTGCCTTTACCTGGGAAAAAACCGACAAAGTCGATATCTTAAAAGCCGCTGCTGGCCTTTAAGCTCTGAAGATATTAAGAGACCCGTCCGAGTGATGGGTCTTTTATTGTCTGCTTTATCGCAATTCTGGGCAGAAATATCATTTTATAAAAACATAAACTGTTTACAATAAGATGGAACATTTAAAACAGGATGAACATGATGGCGGTAATTCTTCAGGTTGATTTCCCTTCAAATGGCCCTTTTGGCGCAGAAATGGCCACGGCCTATCGCGAGCTGGCAGCCAGTATTAACCAGGAACCAGGTCTCATCTGGAAAATCTGGACCGAAAATAGCGATACCCAGCAAGCTGGCGGGATTTACCTGTTTGATACAAAGCATCATGCAGAACAATATTTACAGATGCACACGGCGCGTCTGCAAAGTTTTGGCATCGACAAGATTCACGGGAAAATTTTTGACATTAATACTGAACTGTCGGTGCTGAATCAGGCCGCTTTTCTGGCGTCATCCCGCTAAACGAAAGTTGAGTTAAGCTCATCAGATTCAAGGAATCCAGTTAGCTGGATTCCTGTTTTAAGACTTCCAATAAAGTCGGCTGTGTCGGGGTTTCCTGATGGTCCTGCAAATAGACATGCACGACTTTAAAAATAACCGCAAAGGCCAGACAACTTAAAATACAGAACATCCAGAAACCATAAGGACTACGAATATTGTGTGAACCGCAATTTGGACATTCTTTTTCTGTTGACGCCACCACTTGATTGCAACATGAGCAATGGTATTGATGGTACAGCATAGGCAGTTCTCCTAATTTACTGTAATTCTTGTTTTTATTTTTACATCATGCGAAAGACGCTTTTTGTAATATTGTTTTATCTTATGTGAGCCTGTGTAGCATAGCAAGCTCTATTACTGGTGAGTCTATGTAAGCTTAAGTAAACCCTGCCTGCTTTTGTTGACTTTATTTATCTTTTTATGCACGCTTTCAGACACTTAAGCTGCTGCTTTAACACCGTATTCTCTGCCCAATAATTTTATCGGACTACTCTTAAGTCAGATGCATCCGGCTGCCCTTTTGTTTAAACTAGCGGACTGAAATACAGGAGGATGAAGATGGTACAACTGATCAAAAAAGGCGGATTACGCGAACGCGCCAACCGCAGCCGCCGTTTTCATGGCTCTGAAAATACCGAAACCACTCTGGCACCAAACCGTTATTCATCTGCCCATAAAAAAGCAGAAACGGCTGTTTCTGCTTTGGTTAGTGAACAGGATCAACCAGATTCTGAATCAGAACATACCGATGGCGTCATAGCCCAGCCACAGGGCAAAAATCAGGAATAAGGCGCCCGATAAAATATCAATATAACTGCCTGAACGCTGGTACACCGCCTTAATTTTCGGCTGTGACAATAACAGCATCAGCAACACAAAGGTCAGGAAGGTTTGCAGCGGAATAATCACTGCCAGCTGTGCTTTTAAATAATCACTGGCCGATGAACTGAGCGCCAATGAAAATACACTGCTAAAATAAATCAGGGTTTTAGGATTAGATAAATTGGTGAACAGGCCCAGTAAAAAATAGTTTTTCTGTGCAGAGCTCTGTGCCTGCACATCCTCCAGTGCACTAGACTGTTTTAAACTGCGTAGTCCGCCACTGAGCATGGCCCAGCCCATTTTCGCCAGAAACAAACCGCCTATCAGCATCAATACCTGCTGAATCCATGGAAACTGCTCGACCAGAACGGTAAAGCCCAGCAGGGTTAAAACCACCCACAGCACAATGCCCAATGAAATTCCGGCAATAATATGAATGGTATTGCGACGTGTGGTCGATGCCGAGCTTTTGGCAATCAGAATAATATCGGGGCCGGGACTAAGCTGTGCCACAAAATGTAAGGCACAAATGGTCAACAGTAAGGACATAACACAGGGAGAAGCTTAAAAAGTCATTTATTATATCGCCCGTTCAAAAATATACGAGCACTGCAAGCATAAAAAAACCGAATCCTTGCAGATCCGGTTTTTCAAATAAAGATGGCTTAGTGTTTATTCACATCTTTCATTTCAATTTTTTTTGCTTCTGGCGTCACTTCGCGCGCTTCACCATCAATAATAGTCGAGTCACGGCCCGCCTGCTGGTTTTGCATGTCCTGCATCTGACGCATCAGATCGGCGAACGGATTCTGGCCTTGTGCACCACCACCCATGCCATTCATATCGCCCATCATGCCCCCCATCATCTGGTTCATCATGGCTTGCTGACGTTTCATCATCGCTTTCATCATGGCCGCTTTAAAGGCATTTTGTACGCCCGGAATCATAATCAGCACAGCCAGCACATCGGTGATCAGACCTGGAATCAACAGCAGGAAACCTGCAAAGATTTTAGGCAAGTTATTGCTTAATGCCGGATCTGCACTCATTTGTCCCATCTGCATCTGCTGCATTTGTGGCATGATGCCCGCAGAATACTTACGGATCAGATTCATACCAATAAAGAAGGCGGCAATAAACCAGAAGAACACGTACCACATGCTACCGACCAGGTCACCCACGCCGATCCAGACGAATACTTCCAGAATTAAACCAGCCAGAATAATAAGAAATAATTTCATGAAAATTAATCTAATCTCAACAAAATAAATAGAGTGCAGGCATCAACTGCTTAATCAGCATCAAGCTTTTTTTGACACGCTTATGTAACAATATGGGCATTATTCTATTTTTAAAGTGCAGGCCTGTCATTAATATTTTCAATGACAGACCTGAGCTTTATGCTGTAGCACGATAAAAATAAACATAAGCCGCATACACGAGCAGCAGCCACAGCCCGATAAACACTGCCGCGGCCACTGTACTGCACGGCTTTTGACTGTAGATGTACAGTATAAACCCCGAAACTTAAGCCAAAATGAAGATGCAGCCTTTTTTACCAAGATAACCTATATATTGTCCCTGCTATTTTTAATAGCAGCTCCAGCGAGTTTGAAGCATTGTTGATAGTCTTGAGTATCCGCACCGGTTGCTGCAAATTCCCTCACACAATACCGCTGTAAAATCATATAATTCATTTTGATGTAATTTTTTAAGGCTTGGCATGTCACTGATTATTGGTATCGATCCCGGTTCCCGGCTTACCGGTTACGGCATTATTGAGCGTGATGGCTCAAAATTGCGTTTTGTAGATGCCGGCACCATTCGGACCGAAACCACGGAAATGCCTGAACGCCTGAAACGTATTTTTGGTGGTATTGACCGGATTGTAAAATTTCATGGCCCGACTGAGGCCGCAGTTGAACAGGTTTTTATGGCGCAAAACCCGGACTCGGCACTGAAACTGGGTCAAGCGCGTGGTGCTGCCATTGCCGCACTGACCAATCTGGATTTACAGGTGGCGGAATATACCGCCCGCCAAATCAAGCAGTCTGTGGTCGGCTATGGGGCAGCCGATAAAGAACAGGTGCAGATGATGGTGATGAAGCTGTTAAATTTAAGCATTACACCGCAAGCTGATGCAGCTGATGCGCTGGCCGCTGCCATCTGCCATGCCCACGCCTCCGGCAGTATGAGCAAAATGGCGGTACTGAATGCCCTGGGTGGTATGGCGCGCGGCCGTAGCCGTTCTAGCAGCAGACGGCGCTAACTGGAAGCCATCTTGATCCCGGTGAGGGGGTGTCCAAATCGGGAGTTTCTACTTAACGGATCATCTGGAAATGGGTGTATTCACGTTCTGCCGGATCAAACGGGATGCGCTCAATTTTAGTGACCTGTGCCCGCAATGGTCCAACCAGACTGCGTTTCAGAATTTCCTGAATCTGCATTTCCTCGCCAATAATTTCTGCTTCGACATCACCATTGTCCAGATTTTTGACATAGCCGGTTAGCTGCAGTTCTTGCGCCTGCTGTTCAAACCAGCGGCGATACCCCACGCCCTGCACATTTCCCTGAATAATAATTTTAAGTGCTTGCATCTCTCACCTGTTCACGACCTGATAAATGGCCTGATTCATCTGCTGTGCCTGAAGTCCGCGCATACCGGATTCCGCCAGTACATCTCCAGCTTGCGCATGTAAAGTGACAATCTCATGTAAACTGAGTTCAGTATGATATTGCGCTTTTAAACTGGCGATCATGCCGGACAGGACATCGCCCATGCCACCTGTGCCCATTCCGGCATTGCCGGCAGTACATAGCCAGAGCTGATCTTCCAGAATCAGGCTGCCCGCGCCTTTAAGCACCCACTGGCCGCCATAACGAGCCTGTAATTCCTGAATAGCCTGTAAGCGGTTCTGCTCAACTTCCATTGTCGTTAGGCCTAAAAGTTTCGCCGCCTCACCCGGATGTGGCGTTAAATAACTACCTTCAGGTAACTGCTGCGGATGTGCGGCCAGAAACCATAAGGCATCGGCATCGAGTACCCGTTCCAGTTCAGCCTGTAACAGTTTCGGCAACCACATCGCATATTGACAAGCCGCCCAGTCATCACGTCCAAGTCCCATACCAAAACAGATGGCATCGACCTGCTGTAGCAGCTGTTCAATGGCATCATCCTGCAGAGTGTTAATATCGCGCAGCATGATATTCGGAGCGCGACTTAAAATAGCCGTATGATGTTTGGCATCACAAACCACGGTCACTTTACCACAACCGGCCGCAAACGCTGCTTCCGCCGCCATTATTACCGCGCCACCCATATCAGCATGACCGCCGACCACTAGCACATGCCCATAACTGCCTTTATGACCAAAAGCCTGTCGTGGTGGCAGCTGAATCTGGGTGGGTACCAATTGGGCGATGGCATGTAATTCGGCATCGGGAGGAATGGCAGCAATCACTTCCACCTGTCCGGCGTAGGCTTTGCCCTTACCGGTAAAGAGTCCAGCTTTTAAACCCAATACGCTATAGGTCAAATTGGCCTGAATTGCACAGGGTAAAGGCTGACCGCAATTGGCATCCAGGCCACTTGGAATATCAATCGCCACTTTCAAGCCGCGCTGCTGATTCATCTGATGAATAATCTGTTGCCACTCAACGCTCAGTTCACGATTCAGGCCAATCCCAAACAGCGCATCGATATAGACCTCATACGACTGCTGAAACTGAAAGCCAGATTGAATATCCAGGCCAGCCGCTCGAGCCTCGTGTTCAGCCTGCTGCAAATCAGGCGAAGGTCCGGGTTCAGCCGCATAAATATGCACCTGAAAACCAGCCTGCTGTAAATATTTGGCCAGCAGATAGCCATCCCCGGCATTATTGCCCTGCCCGCAGCAAACCGCCACTGTCTGATATTTATGTTGCTGTAAAATGGGAATGACACGCTGGGCAATTGACCAGGCCACCTGCTGCATCAGACCATAAGACGAGTTTTGCCGAGCAAACCAGCGCTGCTCCCATGCTTGAATATCACGGCTATGATAAACTTGTGGATGCATTGTTTTTCCCTTGTTTTGTCATTATGAACTCATCGCCTGCCATGCAGAATATTCCGGTCAGTCAACTTGATCCCGTCCAGTTAAAAGCATGGATTAAAGCGCAGGCTTTAGCACTGGGCTTTGCTGATTGTGTCATTGCCCGGCCCGATGCTCAAGCAGAATTACCCCGTTTGGAAGCCTATTTAGCGCAAGGTTATCAGGCAGATATGCATTTTCTGGGCGAAAATCTGGAGAAACGTGCCAACCCGGCCTTACTGGTGCCGGGCACCAAAAGCATTATTTGTGTGCGCATGAATTATCTGGTCGATCGGCCTACACCACGACACGTGCCAGATGCACCCAATAGCGCCATTATTGCGCGTTATGCCCGCGGCCGCGATTATCATAAAGTCATGCGCGGTCGTCTTAAAACTCTGGCCAGCCTGATTCGGGACAAAGTTGGTGATTTTGAATCGCGCCCTTTTGCCGATTCAGCCCCCATCTTTGAAAAATCGCTGGCCGAAAGTGCCGGCATGGGCTGGACCGGTAAACATACCCTGCTGATTCATAAAAAATCCGGCTCATTCTTTGTATTAGGTGAGCTGTTTAGCTCGCTTGAGTTGCCGTTTGATGAACCGGCCACGGCGCACTGCGGTTCCTGTAGCGCCTGTATCGACATCTGCCCGACCAAAGCCATTGTCGAGCCCTATGTGCTGGATGCCGGTAAATGTATTGCCTATTTAACCATTGAATACAAAGGCATTATTCCAGAAAATTTGCGCCGGCCGATTGGCAACCGGGTCTTTGGCTGTGATGACTGCCAGTTAATTTGCCCCTGGAACAGTTTTGCCCAGCTGACCCCGCTGGATGATTTTGCCCCGCGTCATGGGCTGGACCGGATGAGCCTGCTGGAGCTCTGGCAATGGGATGAAGCCACCTTCCTGGCCTGCACCGAAGGCAGTCCACTCAGACGGACCGGTTATCAGAGTTTTAAACGCAATATTGCGATTGGTCTGGGCAATGCGCCTTATTCCGCAGATATTATTGCCCAGCTGCAACAGGCCAAAACGCTGCATGATGAGGTGGTGAATGTGCATATCGACTGGGCCATTCAGGAGCAGTTGACCAAATCTGCATAATTTTTCATTTCTTTACCTGAGCTCACAGATCCCCACACAAGCCCTACAGCGCGTGGTACTGAATTGTGGCTTAATAGAGGAATCCAACAGAAAAGATGTTGTCATCAGGAGGAACTTATTATGCAAACGCATCATAAAAACCAACAGCAGCAGAAACAACAGCAAAAGCAGGAACTTGAACAGCAGACTGAACATTTAAAACAGCAACAGCAGCAACCCCAAGGGCCTATTGATAGCCCTAAAAACAACCAGCATGAACAGGATGACCGGATGCTGAATAAACAGCACCGTGCCGATCTGCAAAACCAGAACATGCACGGCAACCATCGTGAATAATGCTGAAGTTCATGTTCCCTCACTCAACAAAGTCCACTTCAGGTGGACTTTGTTTTTGGATTACGTCATATTTTGCTAATGAAGCGCCTGCCGCTTTTGCTTAATATGCAGTATGCAAAATATGGATAATTAGGGACAGACTTATGAGCAGTATGCGTCCGGTACGTAATGATTGGTCTCGTGAAGAAATTGAGGCACTTTATCAGCAACCGTTTTTAGATTTGGTTTTTGAGGCGCAGCGTGTACATCGTGAGCATTTTGCTGCCAATACCATTCAGGTGAGTACCTTACTCTCGATTAAAACCGGTAAATGCCCGGAAGACTGCAAATACTGCTCTCAATCGGCTCATTATGATTCACAGCTGGAAGCTGAAAAACGTATTGCCGTTGAAAAAGTGATTCAGGAAGCCAAGGAAGCGCTGGAATCAGGTTCTTCACGTTTTTGTATGGGCGCAGCGTGGCGCAATCCGCATGAACGCGATATGCCTTATGTGCTGGAAATGGTGCGTGAAGTAAAAGCGCTGGGTCTGGAAACCTGTATGACGCTGGGTATGCTGAACCAGTCTCAGGCAGAACGCCTGAAAGATGCCGGCCTGGATTATTACAACCATAACCTCGATACTTCGCGCGAATACTATGCCAATATTATTAGTACCCGCAGCTTCGATGACCGTTTAAATACCCTAGAGCATGTGCGTAATGCCGGCATGAAAGTCTGTAGCGGCGGTATTGTCGGTTTAGGTGAAGATACTCAGGACCGGATTGGCCTGTTACATGAACTGGCCACCTTGCCGATTCATCCGGAATCTGTACCGATTAACATGCTGGTGCCAATTGAAGGTACACCACTGGCCGATGTAGAAAAACTCGATGTCACCGAATGGATTCGTACTATTGCCGTGGCACGCATTATCATGCCAACCAGTTATATCCGCCTGTCTGCCGGTCGTGAATCTTTATCTGATTCAGATCAGGCCCTGGCCTTTATGGCCGGTGCCAACTCGCTGTTCTCGGGTGAAAAGCTGCTGACCACCCCGAATGCCGGTGAAGGTAAAGACCGTCAACTGTTCCAGAAACTGGGACTGGTGGCGGAAAAAGCCAAACCGACCGTTCAGGAACTGTCGGTAGATGCGATGGCGGTTTAATCCTCATCACACGAAAAAGCCCATCTTCTGGATGGGCTTTTTTTATGAGGTAATTAACAGACCATAATTGGCATTCAGATACATACCCGGTTTAATCAGATCGGCACCATTGGCATGATAAACCGTGAGTTCCTGCTTGATGACATCAAAATGAAAGGCATCAAAACAGTCCTGATGCTGACACAGCCAGGCCAAGGTATCGCTGAGCTGATCATCTACAATATAGGTCGGGGCATTAAAATCTTTGGCCATGTGCATTCAGTTATAGAGAGATGACAGGATTTTAGCCTGAAATGGCAGTAAATAAAGCAGCTTGGAATGAGATTTAGATATTTAAAGGCTGAGATGAGCCTGCGCGGATGTTAATGCAATCTATAAACAAAAAGAAGTGAGTCTAGCCCACTTCTTTTTTGAATCTGGTTTGATCCCCTCTATGATTTATTGGCCCCACACTTACGACACTCAATATGCGCACCAATTTCCTCCATTTGCTCATATTCATAAATATGTAAGCAGAAAAAGTTTTTTAATAATTGAAGCATCCTAACACTCCTATTTTTGATTATTTTTTCATTCAGCTTCTTGCCGCTTATTTCATCCTGAAACAAGCATAACCAAAATTGGTTATACTCATTTTTTAACACATTTTTTAAAAAGATCAAGTGTTATTTCAAGGACTTCTTTTGAACGTCATTCATCATAATTATTGAAGCTTTTACTCTATATTCAAATAGCTAGCGCATTTTTCGGTTTAAGTCTGCACAAAACAGATTTTTTGTAATCCCCTCTTGATTTCATCACGCAAGTGTTTAGGATGAAAAAAACAGCCTTTTTCGGCAATGATGCCTCGGAAAAGTAGTCAAGAAACAAGACATTATTTAAACAACAAAAAAATGGAATAAGGATATCAACATGCTTGGACGTATGATGTATCAACCGTTATTGATTAGCTCGCTGATTGAACATGCAGCACGCTATCATGGCGATACACCCATCATTTCAAAAAATACCGATGGCAGCATGAGCAGCACTGACTGGGCCGCTGTGGCAGAGAATGCCAAACGCTTTGCCAATGCCCTGCAAGCCTTAGGGCTAGAGCAGAGTGACCGTGTGGCGACCATTGCCTGGAACAATCATCGTCACCTGGAAAGCTGGTATGCGATTTCCGGGAGTGGTCTGGTCTGCCATACCATTAACCCGCGTCTGTTTCCTGAACAGCTGATTTTTATTATTAATGATGCTCAAGACCGGGTGGTGATTTTTGATAAAACCTTCCTGCCGCTAATTGTCGGGGTCAAACAGCATTTGCCGCAGGTGGAGCATTTTATCTGTCTGGATGCACCGGATGATGCGGTCCGGGAAAAATTGCCTGAAGTTCAGTTTTATGATGATTTGATTGCCGCCCAGTCCAAGACATTTGACTGGCCAGAACTGGATGAAAATATGGCCAGTTCGCTGTGCTACACCTCAGGCACCACCGGTAATCCAAAAGGCGTGCTCTACAGCCACCGTTCCACCTTGCTGCACAGTTATGGCATCAGCCTGCCCGACTCCCTGAATTTATCGGCCAAAGATGTAATGCTGCCGGTGGTTCCAATGTTCCATGTCAATGCCTGGGGCACGCCATATGCTGCGGCGATGGTTGGCTCAACCCTGGTGTTGCCGGGACCAGGGCTGGATGGTGCCAGTCTGGTACAGCTCATTGATAATTATAAAGTGACGGTGGCCTTGGGTGTGCCGACCATCTGGCAAGGTTTACTGGCCGCAGCCAAACAGGCTGGCAGCACGCTGGAAAGCATGAACCGCAATGTGGTCGGTGGCTCGGCCTGCCCGCCAGCGATGCTGAAAACCTTTAAAGAGCAGTATAACTGCGACACCATTCATGCCTGGGGCATGACTGAAACCAGTCCGCTGGGTTCTGCCAACCAGCTCAAAGCCAAGCATGAACTGCTCAGTCCGGAGGAGAAAACCCAGTTACGACTGTCTCAAGGTCGTCCACCATTTGGGGTAGATTTACGTCTGGCTTCGGCAGAAAAAGGCACCGACTTGCTGCCACGTGATGGCCAGACCACCGGCAATTTACAGATTAAAGGCCACTGGATTATTGAGCGTTACTTTGGCAAAGAGGAATCTGCCCTGACCAGTGATGGCTGGTTCGATACCGGCGATATTGCCAGTCTGAACAGTGATGGTTTCCTGCACATTAGTGACCGTTCTAAAGACCTGATTAAATCGGGTGGTGAATGGATTTCATCGGTAGAACTGGAAAATCTGGCCATGTGCCATCCGGAAATTGCCATGGCCGCAGTGATTGCCGCCAGCCATCCAAAATGGGATGAACGTCCGGTAGTGATTGCCATGAAAGTGCCGGACAGCCAGATTACCGAAAGCGAACTACTGGATTATTATGCCGATAAGGTGGCCAAATGGCAGATTCCCGATAAGGTTATTTTTGTTGACAGTATTCCACTCAGTGGGACCGGCAAAATGCTGAAAAAAGATTTACGCGAACAATATGGTCAGGTGCTGATGGAAGCGCCCGTGTAAATATTGGTCTATGTAGAGATAAGATAGAAAAAGCGCTGATAGATTCAGCGCTTTTTTATGGGATCAACAATGCGATATACCTAAAGATCACAGGTTTTTATATTCACTTAAGCCTGTTTTTTAATCACATGCTCGGCGGAAAAATCGCGATAGGTACGGCGTGAGGCAGTTTGTTCAGGCAATGGCTCAACCTCGTGCATGCTCTGCAGACAGCGTGCAGTCAGTTCAATATATTGCTGGGTGCCATGACGTTTCCAGGCAATTTCCTTGTCTTCCAGTGGCCGCACCACCTTAGCCGGACTGCCGAGTGCCAGGACATTGGCCGGGATCTGGGCTTTGGCTTTCACGGTACTGTTGGCACCAATAATGGTATTTTCACCAATTTCCGCTTCATCCAAAATCACGCTATTCATGCCAACCAGTACGTTTTTACGAATGATGCAGCCATGCAAAATTGCCCCATGTCCGATATGCCCATATTCTTCTACCAGCGTCACGCTGTCTGGAAAACCATGCACGGTACAGGAATCCTGCACATTGGCATTCTGCTGAATATGGATTCGGCCAAAGTCGGCACGTAAGGCAGCAAATGGGCCAATATAAGCCCCGGCTTCAATAATCACATCACCAATAAGTACAGCAGTTGGATGCACATAAGCCTGCGGATGCACCACAGGAATCACACCATCAATGGAGTAACACGGCATATTTTATTCCTTTAAAATAAGCGGAGTAGATGCTTCCCCACCACGAGGCAAGGAAGCTCTATGAATAAGCTCAAGCCAATGAGCTGGGTTCTTCTATTTTAATACCGCCAAAACGCTTGAAGAATTGCGGATGCGCCGGTGGCATTGAACCTTCCGACGTGCGCGCCAGTTCCATAAAGAATTCTTCTCCGGCACTGACCACACGCTGATACAGGTTGCTACTTAAGTTGCGTGCATTCAGCGATAACCAGTCCGATGGCAGCAGCTCAAACGGCAGGTTCGGATCTTTCAGCAAAATCCGGCGATACTGATGAATCAGCAAAATCCGGATCTGGAAGGCTTGCACCGGGTCCAGTTCATCTTCAGCATCAACCAGATTCAGAAATTCACGGAAATCACCCATGAATTTTTCATAACGCTGATGCAGTTCAGGCACCGGCCAGTTGGTTGCCACCATGCGTTTAATGGTTGGATACGACTCCTGCCATAACTGCAAGGTTTCGGCTTTAAAGATCACCACCTGATCGGTCATTTGCAGATTCAGTAGCAGATTTTGCAGTTTCAGATGATCACAACCCGGATAAGCCATCACGTTGGTGGCAATATTGGCAAAACCGAGCCATTCCAGTTCTTTCTTTAAAATGGCTTTATTTTCCAGCTCGACCGAACTGAGCAGTACCAGATCCCATTTCTGGTCCCATTCCTTGTGCTGGAAGCTGTAAATTTTCTGGTCCGCCATAATAAAACGCTGGCGGCTGTTTTCGGTAATACGGTAATAACTGGTGCGGCCAATTTTTTCCGACACCAGCCAGCCGTTTTGTACCAGACGAAACACAGCGGTACGCACCGAACGTTCGTTCAGGCCAAACACATCCATCAGCTGGATCAGGCTAGCCAGACTGATAATCCCACCGCGATGAAAAATACAGTCACCAAATACGGTCATAATCAGCGATGTGCCACTTAAGGCTTCATGCTGAATAAAATCATCAATACTTTGTTTTAGTTTTGGATTCATTGCGATGTATTCACACCCTGTTTGTGAGGGCAATTGACCGCAGTCAATCGCCCACTGAACCTATGCAGACTTTCGGATATCAAATACCCGCTGCGCCTTACCTTCTGAGCGTGGCAGACTACCTTCCGGCAACACATCCACCGTCACGCTAATGCCCACCATGGTTTTAATCTGGGCTTTTAACTGCCCGGCCAACTGGTGCGCCATAACATCATTGGTATCTTTACGCATTTCTGCCTGAATATGCAATGTGTCGAGGTGTCCCTGTTTACAAATATGAATCTGATAATTCGGAATCAGCTGCGGAATATGTAAAATCTGCTCTTCAATTTGTGACGGGAACACGTTCACACCGCGGATAATCATCATATCATCGCTGCGTCCAACGATTTTGTCCATACGACGCATGGTGCGTGCCGTGCCAGGTAACAGACGGGTCAGGTCACGGGTACGGTAACGGATCACCGGCATGCCTTCTTTGGTGATGGTGGTAAAGACCAGCTCGCCCAGTTCACCATCTGGCAGGACTTCACCAGTTTCCGGATTGATAATTTCCGGATAGAAATGATCTTCCCAGATGGTTGGGCCGTCTTTGCTTTCCAGACATTCCATTGCCACACCCGGTCCCATTACTTCGGACAGGCCATAAATATCCAGCGCATCAATGCCCAAGCGCTCTTCAATTTCCTTGCGCATTTCATTGGTCCACGGCTCGGCACCAAAAATACCGGTACGGATAGAACAGTCTTTGGCTGTGCCAAATTTCTTTTCCAGCGCTTCAATAATATTCAGGCAGTAAGATGGCGTAACCATTAAAGCGGTGGGCTTAAAGTCATGAATCAGCTGCGCCTGACGCTCGGTTTGGCCGCCCGACATTGGAATAACCGTGGCACCCAAACGCTCTACGCCATAATGCGCACCCAAACCGCCGGTAAACAGACCATAACCATAGGACACCTGAATGGTATCTTTGGCACTTAAACCGGCTGCACGTAAGGAACGTGCTACCACATCTGACCAGGTCTGAATATCCTGCTGGGTATACCCGACCACGGTCGGCTGGCCGGTGGTGCCTGATGAGGCATGCACACGCACAATCTGTTCCTGTGGCACGGCAAACATGCCAAACGGATAGTTGTCACGTAAATCTTGTTTGGTGGTAAACGGGAATTTGGCCAGATCTTCCAAAGTGTTGAAATCATCAGGATGGACCCCTGCTTCATCAAACTTCTTTTGATACACCGGGCTGTTCTGGTAGGCATGCTGCAGCGTTTTTTTCATGCGCTGCAGCTGGATGCTACGTAATTCATCGATTGAAACAGTTTCGATTTTTTCCATTGCATTGTTATTCATCTTATTACTCCTTTTCAATCATCCTGATTGAGTGCTGTATTTTTTACTTGGATGTGTCCTCATCCACATTTTCGATAATCATGGCCACGCCTTGGCCCACACCGACACACATGGTGCACAGTGCATATTTCCCTTGACGACGTTTTAATTCTTTCATGGCGGTAATCACCAGACGCGTTCCACTCATCCCGAGTGGATGTCCCAAGGCAATCGCGCCGCCATTTGGATTGACCCGGGCATCATCATCCTGCAAGCCCAGTTCACGGGTCACCGCCAGTGCCTGTGCGGCGAAGGCCTCGTTCAACTCAATGATATCCATCTGGTCCAGGGTTAGCCCGGTCAGCGCCAGTACTTTACGTACCGCCGGCACCGGCCCAATGCCCATATATTTAGCTTCAACACCGGCACTGGCCGAAGCCACCACTTTTGCCAAAGGCTTGAGCTGATGCTGATCGACAAAAGCCTGATTGGCCAGCATGACACAGGCAGCGCCATCATTTACCCCGGAAGCATTACCAGCAGTGACTGAACCACCTTCTTTACGAAACGGGGTTTTCAGGCTGCCTAAAGCCTCCAGCGTGGTGTCAGCACGTGGATGCTCATCGGTCTGGAAGATGATGCTGTTTTTCTTACGGTCTTTAATTTCAACCGGCATAATTTCTTCGGCCAGAATTCCGTTTTGCTGGGCCACTGCAGTTTTCTGCTGGCTACGATAGGCAAACAGATCCTGATCGGCACGATGAATCTGGTATTTTTCTGCAACGTTCTCGGCGGTTTCCGGCATGCTATCGACGCCAAACTGCGCTTTAAATTTCGGGTTAATAAAGCGCCAGCCGATGGTGGTATCAAAAATTTCCGGGGTGCGGCTAAAAGCGGTTTCCGGTTTGGACTGGACAAAAGGTGCACGGCTCATGGACTCAACCCCACCGGCCAGTACAAACCGCGCTTCACCGGCCTTGATCATACGCGCGCCTGTGGCAACCGCATCTAAACCTGAGGCACAAAGACGGTTTAGGGTAATGCCCGCGACATTGTCCGGCATGCCGGCCAGCAAGGCAGCCATACGCGCCACATTACGGTTATCTTCACCAGCCTGATTGGCACAGCCTAAAATCACCTCATCCAGTTCCTGCCAAGGCAGTTCAGGATGCTGGGCTTTTAAATACTGTATTGGCAAGGCAGCCAGGTCATCTGCACGGATGCTGCTGAATGCACCGGCATAACGGCCAATTGGGGTGCGAATTCCATCGCAAATAAATACCTGTTCCATGTCCTGTGGTTTCCTTAGCCTGCTTGGCGAAATTCTAATTCTTGCTCTGACTGCGTACGTTCCTGTGCAGCCTTCTTGCTTAAATATATACTACAACGGTAGCGTTCTTCACCATAAATACGATACATATTTTTAAAAATTTGTAAAATAGTGTTATATCCAATTTTTTCTGCCCACTGGAATGGACCTTGCGGATAATTCACACCATATTTCATTGCTGAATCAATATCTTGTTCGGTTGCTATCGCATGCAGTACTGCTTCACTGGCTTCATTGACCAGCATGGAAATGGTACGCAGCACATATAGACCTGCATGATCTTTAGTCCAGATTGGTATCAGATCAATCGCAGCAAAAAACTGCTCGACTTTGGCGATATCGGCTGCGTTACAGGCCGGTGATGCCACGATTGGTAACGCCTGTGCCACATTCCAGTCAGCATGCCAGTCCATCAGCACTACTTTGTCCTTGCTATAGTCCAGCTCGACCGATTCACCGCGGCTTAAACGCAGGCGTACATCACCCAGTACAATTTCTTCATCTGCCTGTGGCTGACGCTGCACTTTCAGCTGTGAGGCTGCCTGAATCCGCGAGATCAAGCCGCTAGAATGTGACCAGCTTCCATTGACTGCAAGCTCAAGTTCACCCGGTGCAACGCTCGGCATAGCCGGTAAACGATAGGCCGGTGAACGTTCAGCCTGACGATAATCATAAAAACCCTGCCCACTTTTACGGCCGAAACAGCCGGCATCCACCAGCTCTTTCTGGATTAAAGACGGACGATAGCGCGGCTCATAAAAGAATTCCTGATAGACGCTTTGGGTCACGGAAAAATTGACATCCTGCCCGATTAAGTCGGTCAGTTCACATGGCCCCATGGCAAAGCGGCCACATTCACGCATGATAAAATCCAATTGTTCAGGCGTGGTGACATTTTCCTGTAAGGCACGAAAAGCTTCGGCATAATAAGGACGCGCTACCCGGTTGACAATGAAACCCGGAGTTGATTTGGCCGTCACTGGCACTTTATTCCAACTTTGCATCAGGCTGAACAATGCCTGTGCAATCTCTGCTGAGGTTTTCAGGCCACGAATAATTTCTACCAGTTTCATTACCGGTGCCGGATTAAAAAAGTGCAGTCCAACCACACGCTCAGGCTGTGGAATTGCCGCGGCAATGGCGGTAATGGAAATGGATGAGGTGTTAGAGGCAAAAATGGTTTCTACCGGACACAGTGCTGCCAGTTGCTGAAACAGCGCTTGTTTGACCTCTTTCTTTTCCACAATGGCTTCAACCACCAGTTGCGCATTCGCCAGTGCCTGAAGATCGCTGGCAATCGTTAAATTGGCCAGCGTTTGCTCTAACAGCTGCGCTGTCATTTTCCCGGCCGCGACACGTTTTTCCAGCTGTGTTTTTAATTGCGCCAAAGCGGCCTCAGATTTTTGCACATCCACATCAAACAGCTGGGTTGGATGGCCATACATCGCTGCCAATTGGGCAATACCAATGCCCATGGTGCCGGCGCCAATCACCGCGACACGGGCCTGCTGTAAACAAAGTTGTTCCATGATTAGCATCCTGTATATTGCGGTGTGCGTTTTTGCATAAAGGCTTGGACGCCTTCTTTATAATCACTTGAACGGCCGGCCAGACGCTGCAGGTCACGTTCCAGAATGAGCTGTTCATCCAGATTATTGTCGGCTGCAGCATGAATGGCTTTTTTAATTAAGGACAGGCCATAGGTCGGCTGTTTGGCTAAATGCTCGGCCATTTTCTCGGCTTCGGCTTTCAGCTGATCATCTTCTACCACCTGCCAGATCATGCCCAGTTGCAGCGCCTGTTCTGCGCTGACTTTATCACCCAGCATGGCCAGCCCCATGGCTTGGGCACGGCCAACCAGACGCGGCAGGAACCAGGTGCCGCCAGAATCCGGAACCAGACCTAAACGGCAGAAAGCCTGAATAAAAGACGCCGATTTTGCCGCCAGTACAATGTCACAGGCCAAAGCAATATTGGCACCAGCACCGGCCGCAACCCCATTGACTGCGCACAGCACCGGTTTGGGCATATCGGTAATCAGCTTGATTAAAGGGTTGTAATATTTTTCAATTGACAGGCCTAAATCTGGTGCATCGGCATTCGGATCGACCACGCGGTCATTCAAATCCTGTCCGGCACAGAAACCACGACCTTCGGCAGAAATGACCACCGCGCGAATCTTGCTGTCTTTGGCCCATGCCTTCATAACCTTGGACACTTCCTGATGCATGGTTTCATTAAAACTGTTGAGCTGCTTCGGACGGTTAAAGGTCAAATAGCCCACTGCATTTTTTTCTTCGACAATAATTGTTTGGTAATCCATTACACACCTCTAAATTCCGGTTTTCTTTTTTCTAAAAATGCCTGAATGCCTTCCTGACGGTCTTGGGTCGCGGCCAGCCAGACAAAATGTTGACGTTCTAATTTGAGGCCCTGGCTCAAGGTCACTTCATGAATCGACTTTAAGGACTGTTTGATGGCACGGATAGCCAGTGGCGCCTGCGCTGCAATTTTTGTTGCCAGTTCCAGTGCATATTGCACCGTAAGGCCGCTTGGACAGACCTGACTGCTAATGCCGTGTTGCAAGGCGGTCGTGGCGGAGACCATCTCCCCGGTCATGGCCCAGCGCATCGCCAGTTGCTGTCCGACCAGACGCGCCAAACGCTGGGTCCCACCGGCGCCTGGTAACATGCCCAAACCAATTTCAGGGAGTGCAAACTGGGCATTTTCACCGGTGATGATCATGTCGCCATGCAGGGCCAGTTCAAAACCTGCCCCCAGTGCATAACCATTGACCGCCATAATCAGTGGCTTGGAAAACTCATCAATGCCTTTCCACAGCAATGGACGCTGATCCTGCTGGATGCTCACCACATCCAGTTGCGCTAGTTCATTTAAATCCGCCCCGGCAGCAAAACACTGCGGATTGCCGGTAATCACCACGGCTTTTACACTGGAATCTGCATCCAGCTGCTGCAGATGATCAGCCAGTTCTTTTAAGGTGGCATTATTCAGGGCATTACGCTTTTCCGGGCGATTCAGTTCAATTAACACCACACCCGGCGCGGCCAGACTGCTTTTTAAATAATCCATGGCTTGTCACTCCCTGTCCGCTACTTATTCGTCAAAACTTAAGCGTACATTGGCACTGGTCGGACGTGCCTGACAGCTCAGCACATAGCCTTTGGCCACTTCATCTTCTTCCAGGCTGTAGTTGATGGCCATTTCGACCTCACCTTCCAGCACCTTGCATTTACAGGTCGCACAGACCCCACCTTTACAGGCATAAGGCAAGTCAGCACCGGCACGTAAGGCGGCATCGAGAATGCTGTCATCCTGTTTGGAAACGTCGACAATCAGCTCACGGCCATCGAGAATAATATTAACCTTCTCTTCGCTACGGCTTTCAATTTGTGCCGCGCTGGCTTTCGGTGCAGTGCCGGTATTAAAACGCTCGGTGTGAATTTTGCTGCGCTCGATGCCCAGTTCTGGTAACACTGTTTCCACTGCATTCATCATCTCTTCCGGGCCACAGGCAAAGCAGTGATCGAACTGGGAATGAATTAAACCGGCCTGAAACAGCTGTTGCAGTTTTTCCGCATCAATCCGGCCATTGAGTAACTGGCTGTCATTCAGTTCACGCGAGAAAACATTGACCAGTTGTAGACGCTCTTTATAACGGTCTTTTAAATCCATGATCTGTTCCGAGAACATGGTCTGTTTCCAGGAACGGTTACCATAAACCAAGGTAAAATGCGCACCCGGCTGATGGTTCAGCACCGATTTCACAATCGACAAAATTGGGGTAATGCCGCTACCAGCAGCAAAGCCAAGATAATTCTGGCCGCCAGTTTTGGCTGCTTTTTGAAAAAATACGCCTTGTGGTGGCATCACTTCCAATACATCACCGGCTTTAAGATGTTCATTGGCCCAGGTCGAAAACTGGCCCTGATCAATTTTCTTGATGGCAATGCTCATGTCTTCAGCACGATCACTGCAAATTGAATAACAACGACGGATTTCACCCTGCTCGGTCAAATGACGGATGGTAAGATGCTGGCCTGGCTGATACTGGAATAAATCGGCCTGTTCAGGTGCCAGATCAAAGGCAATACAGATGGCCTGTTCGGTTTGTGGCTGAATTGATTTAATGGTTAAAGGTATAAATTGGCTCATGTGAAAATCCCTCTTGCATGCCGACGATGCTTGTCATACTTATATACATTTGAAATAGTCAAACGGTTCAAGACAGTCCTGACACTTGTATAAGGCTTTGCAGGCTGTGGAGCTGAATTCGCTTAATAATTTGGTCTGCTGGCTATGACAGTGTGGACAGCGAATGCCATCACTGAGCGCCACATGCGTGCCACATTGATGTGACTGGCCTTGTGGTGGCGCAATGCCGTACTGCTGCAACTTCTGCTTGCCACTTTCGCTCATCCAGTCGGTGGTCCAGGCTTCCGATAAATCCACCACCACCTGAACCGGGGTTAGACCTTTACTTTGGAACGCCGCGGTAATTTCATCTTTAAGCAGATCGGTGGCCGGACAGCCGCTATAGGTCGGGGTCAGTCGCACCACAATTTCATCTTGCGCGTTGAGTTCAACGCCGCGAATCATGCCCAGATCCAGCACCGACAGCACTGGAATTTCCGGATCAGACACCTGCGCCAGCGCATCCCAGCATTCATCTAGACAATGTCGAATTAAATTCATGCGACTCACTCCCTGTGATCAAGCTGAATTACCAGGCCATATTTGGATAGGAACGCTGCATATATTGCAGTTCGGCCAGAATAAAGCCCAGGTGTTCGGTATGCAGGCCCTGTTTGGCGCCACTACGATACGCACCCGTGTCTGGCAGGCTCAGGCCAAAACGTTGCAGTTCGGTCTGTACCTGTGCCGTCCAGGCGGCTTTTAAAGGTGCAAAGTCTGGTAAAATGCCCTGTGCGACCAGCTGCTGCTCATCTGCGGTCTGTTCAAACAGCTCTGCAGTAAAACGCCATAACTGGTTCAAACCCTGCTGGGTTTTCTCATGCGCTTCGGCAGTGCCCAGACTTAAGCGCTCCATCCAGGTGGTAGAAAAACGCAGATGATATTTGACTTCTTTTAAAGATTTCACCGCAAAAGCAGCGACATCGGCCTGCTGGCTCTCGCTTAAAGCTGTTAACAGCTCCAGGTGATACAGATCCATCAACCATTGGCGTACCATGGTCTGGGCAAAGTCACCATTCGGCTGTTCACATAACAACAGGTTGCGGTATTCACGTTCGGTGCGGAAATAAGCCAGTTTGTCTTCATCACGGCCCAAACCTTCGATCTCACCAGCCAGACTTAAAGCGGTACGTGCCTGACCGAGCAGGTCCAGACCGATATTGGCCAGTGCAATGTCCAGCTCCAGTTCCGGCGCATGGCCACACCACTCAGCCAGACGGTGCGATAAAATCAGCTGGCTGTCGCCCACATGCAGGAGAAATTGTGCTAATACAGTTTGATTCATTGTACTACTCCTTACATGTGCTCAATGCCATCTGGAATATTGTAAAACGTCGGGTGACGATAGACTTTGTCCAGTGAAGGATCAAAAAATTCCGGTTTTTCATCTGGTTGAGATGAAGTAATCAGTTCCGATTTCACCACCCAGATGCTCACCCCTTCATTGCGGCGGGTATAAACATCACGTGCATTTTGCAGTGCCACTTCATCATCAGATGCACGCAGGCTGCCAACATGACGATGGCTTAAACCCTGTTTGCTGCGTACAAACACTTCATATAAAGACCAGTGATTTTTATTGTCCATGAGCGTATTCCTTCTTCATTTCCGTATGTGAGCTGTTTAAGCAACTTTCTGTTGTTGTTGCTGGGTCTGTTGTTTCTGGGCATAAACGGCTGCGGTATCACGCACCCATTTGCCGCCTTCCCAGGCTTTACGACGTGCTTCAATGCGTTCGTGGTTACATGGGCCTTTGCCGGCAATCACATCAAAGAATTCGGTCCAGTTAATTTCACCAAACTCGTAATGGCCAGTGTCTTGATTAAAACGTAAAACTGGATCTGGCACGCTCAGGCCAAGCTGCAACACTTGCGGTACGGTGTTATCGACAAACTTCTGACGCAGTTCATCATTACTGAAACGTTTGATTTTCCAGGCCATGCTTTGCGCGCTGTTCGGCGAGTTGTCATCGCTTGGACCAAACATCATCAGCGCCGGCCACCAGAAACGGTTAACTGCATCTTGCGCCATCTGTTTTTGTTCTGGCGTACCGTTGGCCAGTTGCATCATGGCTTCAAAGCCCTGACGCTGATGGAAACTTTCTTCTTTACAGATGCGCACCATGGCACGGGCATACGGACCATAAGAGGTACGGCAAAGCGCGACCTGATTCACAATCGCTGCGCCATCGACCAGCCAGCCAATCGCGGCTACATCGGCCCAGCTCAGGGTTGGATAGTTAAAGATGGATGAATATTTCATGCGACCGGCAATCAGCTTGTCCATCATGTCGTCACGATCGGCGCCCAGAGTTTCTGCCGCGCTGTACAGATACAGCGCATGACCGGCTTCATCCTGCACTTTGGCCAGCAATACGGCCTTACGTTTTAGGCTAGGTGCACGGGTAATCCAGTTGCCTTCTGGCAACATGCCGACCACTTCGGAATGTGCATGCTGGCCAATCTGGCGAATCAGGGTTTTACGGTAAGCCTCTGGCATCCAGTTTTTAGGTTCAATTGAAATGTCCTTTTCAATTGCCTGCTCAAAGCTGTGAAGTTGATTTGTCATTTTATCCTCACTTATCCCAAGTGTTCTGGTATTAAAATTAAAACGATACATTTTAAAAATCAATATTAATTTTTAAGTATCAAATAAAATAATTCACAAAATTAACTCAATTTATTGTTTTTTAATATTTTTATTTTTTAAAAAATTTTTTATTGCAAAATTTGAGCAGAAATATGATTGACAAAAGCGCGTTAAAGTCAGAAATTATGAAACATCAAAACTAAAATATTACTCAAAACGTATCATAAAAGGAGTTATATCATGCTTGAGTTAGACACCCAGACAGCGCAGACGGAATCACAAGCGACTGATTATTCAAGCGTTCGCCCGGCACTGAAGACCTTAAGCTCACTGGTATGCGGTCAGGAATTTGTTGCGAGTCAGGATTTCCGTCCGGTACAGCATGCCATTACCGGTGAAACCATTTATCAGGTCAGCAGCTTTGGCCTCGATACCCGTGCGGTGGTCGACTATGCCAAACAGCATGGCGCGGCGATTGCCTCCTGGACTTTTCATCAGCGTGCCAATGCACTAAAACAGGTGGCGCAATATCTACTGGAACGTAAAGAAGATTTTTATGAACTGGCCAAAGCCACCGGCTGTACCCGTAAAGATGCCTGGATTGATGTCGAAGGTGGTATTGGTACCCTGTTTGCCTACTCCAGTCTGGTGCGCCGCGAACTGAGTGATGAAACCGCCTGGGTGGAAGACAGCTGGATTCCGCTGTCCAAGCATGGCTCTTTTGGTGCCAAACACGTTTTAAGCCCGAAAGCAGGCGTGGCGGTGCATATTAATGCCTTTAACTTCCCGATCTGGGGCATGCTGGAAAAAATCGCGCCAACCTTATTGGCCGGTGTACCGTGTATTGTTAAACCGGCGACCGAAGGTGCCGAGCTAACCCATGCGGTGGTCAAAGCCATTCATGCCAGTGGGTATTTACCAGAAGGTGCATTGCAGCTGATTTGCGGCCAGACTTATGACCTGTTTGAGCAGCTGACTCCACAAGATACCGTGACTTTCACGGGTTCTGCGGCAACCGGCCAGAAATTACGTGCGCATCCGCACCTGAATCAGTACTCGATTCCCTTTAGCATGGAAGCCGATTCCGTCAACAGCGCCATTCTGACGGAACAGGCCAGCGACACGGCAATTGATCTGTTTGTGCGTGAAGTCTTCCGTGAAATGACCAGCAAAGCAGGCCAGAAATGTACTGCAATTCGTCGCGCTTTTGTGCCACGTGAACTTTTAGCGACCGTACAAGAACGTTTGATTGCCAAGCTGCAAAAAGTGGTAGTCGGTAATCCGGAGCTGGATCAGGTCACCATGGGTGCACTGGCCAGCCTCAAACAGAAACAGGATGTGGCGGCCAAGGTGGAACAGTTAAGCCAGGAAGCTCAAATTGTCTTTGGTAGCCATTTACGTCAGGACTTTAGTATTCAGGCTGATCAACCTGAACTCGGCGCATTCTATCCACCAACTGTACTGGTCTGTGAACAGCCTGAACAGGCCAGCAGCCTGCATCAGATTGAAGCCTTTGGTCCGGTGGTAACGCTGATGGCATATGATCATCTGGCACAACTGGCCGGTCTGGTGGCACGCGGTGAAGGTAGTCTGGTGGCCTCGGTGGTACGTGATTGCGAGCAGAATATTGAACAGCTGATTGCCAAGATTGCCCCGTGGCATGGCCGTGTGCATGTGCTGGATGAGGAAAGCGCCAAAGAAAGTACCGGTCATGGTTCGCCATTGCCGCATCTGGTGCATGGTGGTCCGGGTCGTGCTGGTGGAGGTGAGGAACTGGGCGGCTTGCGCGCGGTAAAACATTATATGCAACGCACCGCAATTCAAGGTTCACCGAATGCCATGACCCAGATTGGGCATAGCTGGACCGCCGGTGCTCAGGTGTTTGAAGATCGGGTTCATCCATTTAAAAAATCGTTTGATGAATTACGTGTTGGTGAACGTCTGCTCACCGCACGCCGTACCGTAACCGAGGCCGATCTGGTGAACTTCGCCTGCTTAAGCGGTGATTATTTCTATGCACATATGGACAAAATTGCCGCGGCAGAATCGCTGTTTGAAGAGCGTGTCGCACACGGCTACTTTGTGGTGTCGGCCGCAGCCGGTCTGTTTGTTGATGCTGCGCCTGGCCCGGTGATTGCCAACTACGGCATGGACAACCTGCGCTTTGTCGAGCCGGTGAAAATTGGCGATACCATTCAGGTCGAGCTGACCTGCAAACAGAAAACCCCGAAACAGCAACGCGACCCAAGCCAGAAGCCACACGGCGTGGTGGTGTGGGATATTAAAGTGAAAAACCAGCGTAATGAACTGGTCGCCACCTACGATATTCTGACCCTGGTAGAACGTGGCGAAGTTTAAGCCGATCTGTTTTAGCTCCAAAAAAGGAATCTTTATGATTCCTTTTTTTATTTATACTTAAAAATATGTATCTTTTTATTCAGAACAGATTGACCCGCTGTGCAGAAAGGAATAAATTGAAGATAGACGATACAAAACAAAAATAACAAGGTTTAAAACGTATCATATTATCTTATACGTTCAGCACAGGAAGTTGCACAATGAATGATAAAACTCTAGAGATAGATGCGGTTGAAAGGAATATTCAACCCGAAAGCAAACAGTTTGAAGCGGCTCATCCCATTGACCTGCCGGCCACGCCTAGTTCGCAGGACAGCAGCAGTACCTATCAGTGGTATGTGGTGATTATCTGTATGGTGGCCTATATCCTGTCTTTTGTAGACCGCCAGATTCTGTCCTTAATGATTGAGCCAATTAAGGCCGATTTAATGCTCAGTGATACCCAGTTCAGCTTATTGCAAGGCCTGGCCTTCTCGCTGTTCTATGCCTTTATGGGTGTGCCCATTGCCGCACTGGCCGATAAAAAATCACGGATTAAAATTATTTCTATCGGCATTGCCTTCTGGAGTCTGGCCACAGCGGCTTGTGGTTTAAGTAAAAACTTCATCCAGATGTTTTTAGCACGTTTAAGTGTCGGCGCCGGTGAAGCGGCCCTGTCACCTGCCTTCTACTCGATTGTGGCTGACCTGTTCCCGAAAGAAAAACTCGGCCGTGCTTTGGGTGTTTATGCGATTGGCGCCTTTATTGGTTCTGGTCTGGCCTTCCTGATTGGCGGCTACGTGATTGGCTTATTAAAAGAAGTCGATTTTGTGGTATTGCCAATAATTGGTGAATTAAAAACCTGGCAACTGACTTTCTTTATTGTCGGTTTACCGGGTGTATTATTGGCCCTGGTGATGATTCTGACCGTACGTGAACCCAGCCGTAAAGGTGTGAAAGTCGGTCAGGATGGTGAAGTCGTTAAAGCCTCATTTAAAAACTCGGTGGCTTTTATTAAATTGCACAAGAAAACCTTCTTCTGTCATTTTATTGGCTTCTCTTTCTACACCATGATGCTGTATTCCCTATTAGGCTGGGCACCGGCCTATTACATGCGTCATTTTGGCCTCGATGCCAGTCAGACCGGTTATGTCTTGGGCTGTATTATTCTGGTGGCGAATACGGCGGGCGCGCTGTTCTGCGGCTGGCTCATCGACTTTTTCTCCAAACGTGGCTATAGCGATGCGGCTATTCGTGCCGGTGCTTTGGGCTGTGCAGCGCTGATTATTCCAAGTGTGCTGTTTACCCAGGTAGATAATCTGTACTTATCGTTTGCACTGATTTTTGTGGCGATGTTCTTCTCGACCTTCCCGATTCCAGCCTCGGCTGCCGCGACACAAATGCTGACCCCCAACCAACTCCGCGCTCAGGTTTCTGCCAAATTCCTGCTGATCTCCAACCTGATTGCCTTGGGTGTGGGTACTACGGCTGTGGCTTTAATTACCGATAACTATTTTGAAAACACACTGATGGTTGGCAACTCGATTTCAATTGTCAATGCAGTAGCCGGTGTGATTGGCGTATTCCTGCTGTATAAAGGTTGTCGCTATTATCGTGACAGTATCCAGCATGAAAAATTGAACTAAGTGCTCCATCCCTGATGAAGAATGAGCCGGCCTCATTCTTCATTTATTTCTGGCAGATCATCCATCCTATCTCATCTTCCCTGTTCAAATTGACTTTTCTATCTCCTGATCTGCGCGTTTTCAGCATCTTCAAAATTCATCTGATTTCTGGTGATGATGCTTATACAGTATTACTACCATCTGCAATCTTTTTGCAGCAGCAACTGTGCTACATTCATGTATGTTGATCATCTGATTCCTTATAACGACAAGCTTTGGGAGCGACTCATGGCGAAAATGAAAAAAGCATCGATGCATATTGATATTGGTATTTCTGAAGATAACCGGGCCAAAATTGTCGAAGGGCTTTCCCGACTTCTGGCCGACAGTTATACCCTATATTTAATGACCCATAATTTCCACTGGAACGTGACCGGGCCACAGTTTAACAGCCTGCACACCATGTTTATGACGCAATATACCGAGCAATGGAATGCACTGGATGTTATTGCCGAGCGGATTCGTGCGCTGGGTTTTCCGGCGCCGGGAACCTATAAAGAATTTGTAAAACTGGCGTCGATTGAAGAAGTCGAAGGTGTACCAAAAGCCAATGAAATGGTGGAGTTATTGGTTCGTGCCCATGAAACAGTTGCCCGTACCGCACGCAGTATTTTTGATGTGGTGGAAGAAGCCAATGACCAGCCAACTGCGGATGTACTGACCCAACGATTGGAAGTCCATGAAAAAACTGCCTGGATGTTAAGAAGCCTGTTAGAAGAATAAATAGATGAAGAATAAAACCGGGGCGATGCTCCGGTTTTATTTTGGGTGTTTTTAAGCTGCCTACATGGCAGTGAACCTGGTCCTGTCATACTGAAAATTCTGGTGAATTTTCTAAGCTGCCTACATGGCAGTGAACGTGGTGAAGAGGCGCTGATTGCTTTGGCGAATTTTCTAAGCTGCCTATATGGCAGTGAACTAGACAGGTATTTCCAGCCAGCAGAGCGGAATTTTCTAAGCTGCCTGTATGGGGGTCGTATCCATACCCGCACGCATGTCCATCGGCTGGGTAGAGAGCCAGATTTCATCGATATGGATCATGTTGCAAGTGCCTTGAGTAATTCTGCTAAAGCAGATATTTCTGATACTTGCCATTTCAAGCCAATTTCTGCTTTTGAGTGGGGTAAAGTAATTTGAACCGTTAACATGTCAGTAGGAGTAGGATCTAATGGTGCAGAGCAAGATAAGGCAATAAATGCAGGTTTATTCGGTAGTGGTGAGCGATCATTCCCTGGCTTACCATCAATTAAGCGAATCCATTTGGATACAAGATTTGTATTCAATCCATGTTGCAAAGCGACCGAAGCAATTGAAACGTTCGGTGCTTTAAGGCAAAGGATTTCTTTCTTTGCTTCGAGAGGTTCATGTTCATCAGGGTTGTTACGTCGTAAAGGCTGTACGGCCTTATTTATCTCGGAGAGTGGTGGCAGTCCAAACAACAAACCCCATGACCATAACTTATGGGGCTTGTTGGCTATTTTGCTGCGTATTGTGTGGCTTTTTGTGATTAAGCCTTACATCGCTTCACGCTGCGCTTCATCTTCCAAATAGCTTTCTAAAGAATCATCTAGCGCATATAACCATGGCGTGTGATGTGGCTTAGCCATTTTTCCAGTCATTACTGAGCGATAGACTTTATCTCTAAAGCCCATAATGTTTTCTTTTTTATGCTTTTTCCATTGCATGAAAATATCATGCACTGCATCAATATTGAATGATGGATAGTCCGTCTGCGCAATCAGGCGTTTGATGTAATCGCCTTGGAAGCGGGCAGATTGTTCATCGTTCAATAGGCGCTGCTCTTTTTCATGTAAGGTCTGCGTATGGCTCTGCATTTCTGCCGTGCTTGGTAAAGTAATTTTGCCCAAAATCACATCACGGACAAACCATGCTTGCGCATCGAACATATTGAAGGTGTACCATTGATCTTGCATGCCCAAGTAGAACAAGCGAGGATTCTTTTCCCACACCACACCCTGATATAAACCCTGCGGATAAAGGCAGTTATGTGTTCTGAGGCGTAGGTTATCTTCAATAAATGGGAAGTGGTGCAAATAGCCTGTGCATAAAATAATGGCATCAATTTTGGCAGATGTTCCATCACCAAAATAAGCAGTATTTTCATCTACACGCAGTAATTGTGGCTTTTCAGACCAGTTTTTAGGCCATTTAAAACCCATGGCTTTACTGCGATAGCAACTGTAAATTTGCTTAGCACCGTATTTATAACATTGTGAACCAATGTCTTCGGCAGAGTAGCTGCTGCCAACCAATAACACAGACTTACCTTTAAATTCCAGCGCATCACGGAAGTCGTGTGCGTGCAAAATGCGACCATGGAATTGATCAAAGCCTTCATAAACAGGAACACGTGGGGTAGAGAAGTGTCCAGATGCAACGACAACATAATCAAATTGTTCTGAATAGTGCTGTTGTTGTGCATAATCTTCGACATCTACCGTGAATTTTTGCGTTGTTTCATCATAGGCAATATGCTGAACGGCACTATTGAAACGGACTAAATCTTTGACCTGTGCTTTTTCTGCACGGCCTTTGATGTAATCCCACAGTACTGCACGTGGCGGATATGAAGCGATTGGTTTTTTGAAATGTTCATCAAAAGTATAATCGGCAAATTCTAGCGCTTCTTTGGGGCCATTTGACCATAAATAGCGGTACATACTGCCGTGGACAGGTTCCCCATGTTCATCTATACCAGTGCGCCAAGTATAGTTCCATAGCCCGCCCCAATCATTTTGTTTTTCGAAACATACAATTTCAGGAACTTGTAGACCTTTGGCCTTTGCTGACTGAAACGCTCTTAATTGGGCCATGCCACTTGGGCCAGCACCAATAATTGCAATTCGATCCATTGCTATCTCCATTAGTTTTGAGTTCTTAATTACCTCTCCAATTTTGAGTGTCACAATTTAGGATTTGAAATATAAGCATTATAAAGATAAGCAAATACAATCCTAAATTGAGCGATTAAAAATCTGTTCAAAATAGGATGTGAATTAAAAAAAAGAAAAAATAATAAAATGTGCTAAAGACAGTAAAAATTACCTAAGCAATTCATCTTTATAAAAAACACATTTTTTAAGAAAGCTGATCTTATCATAATTTCTGATTAATTGTGGCTTTGCTTAGTTATAAAAGTGAATTTAAAGTCATTCCATTAAGGCTTTGTTGCACAAAGATTTCATAACTATATGATTTTAAAAGTTTTGATTGTTTTTGATCCAAAATTAAATTTATTTAAATCAGATGCTTACATATTTATGCAACAAAGCCATGTGAAACTAATTTCTCTACACGATTGTAAATACTTTCACTTCTAAGCATATCCTGAAAAAATGTCAGCCATTGTTGAGGTGAAATTTTGGTGAAATCCAATTCACCAAAAACAGATAAGATACGTTTTTCAATTGATTGAGTTTCTTTCTTTATTGTTATTGCAGCCCAAGTTGTTTTCTTAGTATCAAGCCAGTCATACATCAAACTTTTTAAATTAAGTTGTTGTTCCTCAATCTTTTGCAATTCAATTTCTTTTTTTGTTAATACTTTTTCATTTTGCTGTAACTTAAGAAAAATAGTTGAAGCTTCAAGTTTAGCTGCTACAAGCGATAACTGCGGATAACTTCCAATACTGTGCCATTTCCACTTCCCTACCTCATCCTTAAAGCGGACTTGCCAAGTTTTTTTTCCTTTTGGTGATACACGAAAATAAAGCCCAGCATCACATGAAATACGATACTCCTTATCCTCAGGTTCAAGATTGAGAAGATGGGTATCTTTGATTTGTTTGATGTTATCTAAAGCCGCTCTTTTCATAACAAAATCTCTTGTATCCGAGTAATGCAGAAAGAGTATCGGATACAAGATTGGATACACAAGAGGGTCAAATAAAGCTGTGCATAGCCAAACATAGTTGTGCAAAAAGCAGAAATAAAAAACCCATGAATCATTATAATTCATGGGTTTATATATCAAATCATTACAAAACTGTGCATATGATTACAAAAAACTGGTGGGCCCAGACAGACTTGAACTGTCGACCAACGGATTATGAGTCCGCTGCTCTAACCAACTGAGCTATAGGCCCTTTTCACTGAAATTGTTATATATCAACAAGTTCAGGCGCCATGAATACTATCGAAGATTTTTTTAAAATACAAGCCCTTTCAAAATCGCTTGTACAGTAAGACAACAGTTAACCAGAAGCTCAAAAATTAGCAGGAAATTGCACAACATCATCTCATCAAGCATTGCACTGAAACTGCGCTCATATCATGAGAGGTAAATTCGAAATTTATTTTTTTAAGATAAAAAAGCAATAAATCAATAAAAAATTATACTTTTTTGAAATAACTTTATATCGTGAGTACAAAAACTTATAAAGTATTCGTATTGCTGAAATTTTAAACTCTTTTTGAGTTCAGTGACTTTTCTTTGCGCGACTCGAACACAAGTTCAGCAATAGACCAAAGCACAATCACCATTAAAATGAGCGAAGCAACAATTAGTGCGGTCAAATATGTCATTTTGCTATTCCTGTTGAGGTTAAGCCTAAAGTTGGACATTGGCCTGAACTACGACCTATCTACGACAAAAGTCTAATGCTTAAATTATCTGCTGAATAGCTTTTTTTTCACTTTTTTAATAGTAATTTTCTATATACTCATTTATTTTAAGTCTTAATAACTTTTAATTTATATCTAAAAACAATAAGTTGTTAGATTATATTCTGCGGCTAAACAGGTCTTTATTTTTTCTGCACAGTTGCACAAATTAACCCTTGACTCTAAAGCCGAACAAGCACAAATTATGCGCTTTCGTTTGTTTTACTCTGTACCCATGTTAAAAAAATTTATTGGCGAAGCTGCATTTAAAGTTGCCGGATGGCGCTATAACGTCGAACCTGATATTCTGGAAGATAAACAGGTCATTATTGGTTTTGAGCATACCTCGATGCTCGATGCAGTGCTATCACTGGCCATCTTCCAAATTTTCGACATGAAAATTCATACCTTAATCAAGAAAGAATTATTCAAAGGTCCACTTAAACCGGTACTTGAAGCCGTGGGCGGTATTGCGGTTGATCGTAAAGCCAATCAGGACATCGTGGGACAAATGGTGGAGCTGTTCCAGCGCAATGAAAAATTCAATCTGGTGATTGCTCCTGAAGCGACCCGTGCCAAAAATGGTGAAGCACGTAAGCCAATTCGTACCGGTTTCTGGCATATTGCCAAAGCCGCCAATGTGCCGATTGTGCTGATGTATGCCAACTCTAAAACCAAGCAAGGCGGGATTTTTGGTAAAATTTATCCAACCGACCTGGCGCATGATCTCGCGCTGATCAAACAACTCTATAAAGAAAACACCGGATTGGATATTATTATTCCAGACGTGAAAACAGCGTAAATTTTTCAGTTAAAACTTAAAACCCTGCCCTTTTTTCAGAAAAAGGGCTTATGGTAGAATCTGTGCAATTCGATCGGCATACAGCCAATCTACAAGGAGCATATTTCGCATGGCGGGTCATTCCAAGTGGGCCAATATCAAGCATCGTAAAGCCAAACAAGATGCTAGTCGTGGTAAGTTGTTTACCAAATACATTCGTGAACTGACAACTGCTGCTAAACTCGGCGGTCCGGATGCAGGGAGCAACCCTCGCTTACGTGCTGTAGTCGAAAAAGCATTATCAGTCAACATGACACGTGATGTGATTAACCGTGCGATTCAACGTGGTGCTGGCGGTGAAGATAACGATGACTTAAAAGAAGTCACCTATGAAGGTTATGGTGTCGGCGGTGTGGCCGTGATTGTTGAAACCATGACTGACAACTTAAACCGTACCGTACCAGACGTTCGTCACTGCTTCTCTAAAACCGATGGTAACTTAGGCACCAACGGTTCAGTGGCCTTCTTATTCACCAAACGTGGTGAAATTACGTTTGAAGATGTGTCTTTAGAAGATCAGATCATGGACGTGGCATTAGAAGCCGGTGCAGAAGATATTGAAGTCTCTGAAGATGAAATTCTGGTGATTACCACTCCAGAAACATTTGGTACCGTTCAGGATGCTTTAGCAGCAGCAGGTTTAAAATCTGACAATGCTGAAGTGGTGATGAGCCCATCAACCAAAGCTGAAATCACCGACATCGACCAGGCTAAAAAAATCATGAAAATGATTGATATGCTTGAAGATTTGGATGATGTTCAGAACGTTTATACCAACGTTGAATTCTCTGATGACGTTTTAGCAGCCTTAGATGCTTAAAACTTACAGATAAAAAACGCGCTCATCTGGCGCGTTTTTTATTTCTTAGAAATTAAACTTTATTGAGCAAATTCGAGCAGTTTAAAACATTATATTCTTTAATCACGAAGCTCGAATGCAGCGCCACCACATGGTCAATTTTACCAATGCGTTTGAGTAAAATTTCACTGTAGTTTTCCATATCCCGCGCAATCACTTCTACAATAAAGTCAGCGGTTTGCCCGGTCACCAAAAAGGCATTAATCACTTCGGGAATATTTTCCAGTTCTTCCAGAAACTTGGCAAAGGTATCGGTATCATGTTTACTCAGCGACACCTGCAACAGGACATGCAGATTAAAGCCGAGTTTCTGGTAATTAATTTCCCGCTTTAAACCTGAAATAATATTATGATCAATCAGGCTTTTAATCCGGCGATGTACCGAACTCACCGACAAATTCACCCGCTCCGACAGTTCATTTAAATTGACATCTTCATGACTTAAAATTTCAAGAATATGCTTATCAAAGCGATCCAGTTCCATTTTTATACTCTTTTTAACAGGCAATGACACTTTATAATTTTAGCCGAATCAGTACCACAACAATATTTATTTCTCATTATTTTTTCATCTATTGAAATTTTTTTTCAAGATATGATGTGCAGACACAACTGTAGCCTAACGGATCAGACCTCTGCCATTTATCTTGATCTTTTAAAAACAGATAAACGGTTAGCTTCAATAAACCGCTGTTTTCTCAAAAATTTCCTTCTCTCTACTGCGTTTAAATTGCCTTCTCTGCCCAAAAGCAGCTGATTCCAGACCGTTCATCTTTTACAAGTGTATACAAATAGATTAAAAAAAGATGCGTTTCAACACCAGCAAAACAAAAACATAAGAACACAAGGAATCGTCTTCATGGCTTTTAAATCTTTCAGTTTGCTGAAAAGCAAGCTCAGCCCGGTTTTAACTGTCGAAACCCAAACCAGCAGCTTTTTCAGTGGCATCAGCTCGACCTTGTCGAACTGGTTTGGACAACTCACCAGCCCCTCTACCCCAACCCTCGACAGCTTATTGCAAAGTCTGTTGTCTGGAAACAGCCTGGACAGTAGCAGTCTTAGCAATTTAATCAGCCAGTTTACAGGAAGTAATAGCGGCAGTTTGGATATTTCTAGCCTGATTAATCAACTGACCCAAGCCAATGGGGGCAGTTTTGATCTGGGCTCAATTAGCAATTTAATCGGTGGTCTGATTGGCGGTGATACTGCTGATCTGGATTTTGAAACCATCAGCCAGCTGATTGGTGGCTTGATTGGCGGTAATACGGGCGACCTGGATATTGGTACCATTGCTGACCTGGTCGGTGGTCTCATCGGCGGTGGTGCCGGCGACTTTGATATTGGCGCAATCGTAGAACTGGTGAGCGGCCTGATGGGTGGTGGTTCGGATGATCTCGACATCGCAGCGATTACTGAATTGGTTGGTGGGTTGATTGGCGGCGGTGCTGGTGATATTGATATTGGCGCGATTGCCGGATTAGTCAGTGGATTAATCGGTGGTGGTTC